>DATCUG010000263.1:0-4663 GCA_036567525.1 Streptosporangiaceae bacterium
GGCCAGCGAGGCCGCGGTGATCGCCGCCTCGATGGCGTCCGGCACCGGCGCGCCGGCCACCCCGGCGCTGACCGCGGCGGCGACCGCGGCTGCCCCGGCCAGCGCCACCCCGGTGTTGTGCGTGACCCGGCTGGCCTCCACCACCTGGTCCACCAGCCGGTTCAGGTCGGTGCCCGGCGTGGCCACCCCGACCGGGGCGATGCGCATGGCCGCGCCGTTGGTGGTGCCGAACCGGCCGGTCTCGGCGATGTCCGTGCCAGCCAGCAGCGCGGCCAGGGCACGCTTGGTGGACGGCCCGAGCAGGCTCAGCGAGCCGCGCACCCGCATCGACTCTTCCCAGTTCAGCAACTGCCGGGCGAACTCAGCCGCGTCGATGCGCCCGCCGCCCTCGATCAGCAGCCTGGCCAGCAGCAGCGCCTGCTCGGTGTCGTCGGTCACCGTGCCGGCCGCCAAGCCGGGCGCTAGCGGCTGGTCCGCGGCGCCCGGCTGGAACCAGTCCAGCAGCGGCCCGTACCTGGCTACCACCACCGACCGGGGCAGCGATTCGGTCGGCATGCCGAGCGCGTCCCCGATGGCCAGCCCGTACAGCGCGCCGGCCGCCCGGTCCTGCGCCCCGGTCATCCGCCCAGGATGTCCGCGAGGCTGAGCACCTCGATCAGTGGCGCGTAGGTACGCAGGATGTCCAGGGCGTTGCGGTGGCTGTCCTCGGTCGCCCCGGCGCACGCCTCCTCGGCTACCTGGACGTAGACCCCTTCGTCGGCCGCGGCCACCGCGGTGGACAGCAGGCAGCAGTCGGTAGCCACCCCGGCCAGCACCAGCCGCCCGCTGCCGCGTACGTGGCCGCGCAGTTCCGGGCCCCATTTGCTGAACGTGACCGCATCCAGCGTCTGCCCGGACCAGCCGGCGAACTCGTCCACCAGCTGGTAGATATCCGCATCCGGCGGCTGCAGCGCGAACGGCCAGGCCTGGTAGTACTCCCGCCACGACCCGTGCGGCTCCGCGGGCGCGATGAACCGGGTGAACACCACGTTCGGCTGGAAGGCCTCGACCAGCTTGCCCACCGGCTCGATGATCTCGCTGAACCGCGGGGCCAGCCAGGCGCTGGCCGGCTCGGCGAACACCCGCTGCATGTCGATGACCGCCAGGCACGGCCCGGCTGGGCCGCCCATCAGGTGGCCGCTGGTTCAAGCGCGGGGCGCGACTCCTGGGCCCGCACCGGCGCGAAGTCCAGCGCCCAGGCGGCCAGGAAGCCGAGCACCAGGGCGACCAGCACGCCCAGGTTGGCGAACGCCCAGGCGCCGCTCTTCCCACCCAGGCCGAGCGGCTGCAGCAGGTAGCCCTGCCAGGTCAGCCAGCTCGCGTACGTGTTGGTGACCAGGCCCCAGCCCACCACGGTGGCGACCACAATGATGGCCAGCGGGGCGAACCGGATGTCGCCGTAGCGGCCATGCCGGTTATACAGCTCCGGCTCGGAGTAGTCCTTCCGGCGCAGCATGATGTCGGCCAGCATGATGCCGCACCAAGCGGCGATCGGCACGCCCAGCGTGATCAGGAACCCCTCGAACTGGTTCAGGAAGTTGTGCGCTACGAACACCACGTAGATCGTGCCGAGCACCATCACCGTGCCGTCGATGAGCGCGGCCGCGTAGCGCGGGATGCGCAGCCCGAGGGTGAGCAAAGCCAGCCCGGACGAGTAGATGTCCAGCACCGAGCCGCCGACCAGGCCGAGGACGGCCACGATGGCGAACGGGACCAGGAACCAGGTGGGCAGCAGCGTGGTCAGCGCGCCGACCGGGTCGGCCCCGATGGCACTGCTCAGCTTGGCCGAGGAGCCGGCCAGCAGCAGGCCGAAGATGAGCAGGAAGATCGGCGCGATGGACGACCCGAACGCGGTCCAGAAGATCACGCCCTTGCTGGACGACCGGCGCGGCAGGTAACGCGAGTAGTCGGCAGCCGCGTTCACCCAGCCCAGGCCGAACCCGGTCATCACGAACACCAGGGCGCCGATGAACTTCTGCGCCGACCCCGCCGGGATGGCCGACACCGTGTGCCAGTGGATCTTGTCGGCGACCAGCGCGATGAACACCACGGTGAGGATGGCGGTGATCCAGGTGATCACCGTCTGCATCCGCATGATCAGGTCGAAGCCCATCACGCCACCGATCACGGTCAGCGCGCTCACCACGATCAGCGCGATCACCTTGACGCCGGTGCCGCCGCCCCAGCCCAGCCGCTCGAATACGGTCGCAGTGGCCAGCGTGGCCAGGATGATCAGCACGGTTTCCCAGCCGACGGTGAGCAGCCAGGAGATGAGCGACGGCAGTTTGTTGCCGCGGACGCCGAACGCCGCCCGGCCCAGCACCATGGTGGGCGCCGAGCCGCGCTTGCCGGCCACCGCGATAAACCCGCAGAGCAGGAACGAGACGATGATGCCAATCAGCCCGAGCGCGACCGCCTGCCAGAACGAGACGCCGAAATCGAGCACGAACGCCCCGTAGCCCAGCCCGAGGACGGACACATTGGCCGCGAACCATGGCCAGAACAGGTCGCGTGGATGGCCCTTGCGCTCGGCATCCGAGATCACGTTGATCCCGTTCATCTCGATCTGCGTCGGGCGGAGTTCGGCGGTGGATACTGACTGAGCGTCCGATGCGTGACTGTCAGCCATGGCGTGCCCCTTCAGGCGAGGAATACCGGGAAGATGCGGGGTCTGGTGGGCGGGGAGCTGGGGACGGGCGGTCCGGCGGCGGGCGGCCCGGCCGCCACCCGCTGGCCACGGCGCCACGGCGGCGCCACAACAGCCAGGCAGCCAGGCCGGCCAGCGTCCCGGCCGTCATCAGCAGCGCCATCGCCCGTTTCCGGCCTGGCCCGGCCAGCCAGCCGGACGGTTCCGCGGAGGCCGGCCATGCTGGACCGGGCTGGCCGCCCGCCTGGGTGGCGAGCAGCTGCTCGACGTTGCCGGCGAACTGTTCCACCAGGCGCTGGCCTACATCGCCGATGGCGCCCGGCGCGTACTGGGCGACATTGCCGCGGATCATCAGGTCCGCGCTGATCAGCACCCGGGCGGTGGCCCCGTGCGGCACGACGCGCAGGGTCACGTTGGCGTCCGCGCTGCCCTGGCCGCTGCGCTCCCGCCCGGACGCGCTCAGCGTCGCGGTGCCGGCCACCCGGTCGGCGGCGTCGAGATGCACGGTGCCCGCGTACACCGCGTGCACCGGGCCGATCCGGACCCGCAGCTCACCGGCGTAGGTGCCGTCCGCCACCTCGCCGATGAGCCGGCTGCCGGGCAGGCAGGCGGCCACCTTCCCGGGATCCAGCAGCGCGTCGAGCACCTCCGGGGCAGGCCGGCCGATCCGGATCGCGCTGGTCAGCTGCACGACCGGCGTCCCTACCGGTCCATGACCGCTTTGCGCTGGGCCCCGTCCACCGGGATGTGCGCGCCGTTGATGAAGCTGGCCCGCGGCGACGCCAGGAACGTCACCAGCGCGGCGACCTCGGCGGGCTCGCAGATCCGGCCGAACGGGATGGATTCGGTGGCCAGTTCGTGCGCCCGCTGCTGGGTCACTCCCTTGTCCCGGGCGAACGCCTTTTCCAGGCCGTCCCACCGGTCGGTGTTCACCGGGCCCGGGTTGACCGTGTTGATCCGCACCCCGTACCGGCCGTACTGCTCGGCCACCGAGGACGCGAAGTTGATGTCGGCCGCGTTGGCCACCCCGGCGGTCATCTCCCAGTAGCTCGGCTTGAGCCCGTCGTTGCCCACGACCAGGACGATCGACCCGGTGCCGCGTTCCCGCATCTGCCCGATGACCGCGCGGACGCTGCGCACATAACCCATGAACTTGAGGTTCAGGCTGGCCAGCCACTGGTCTTCGGTCAGGTCCTCGAGCAGGCCGCCGGGCGAACTGCCCGCACAGGTGACCAGGATGTCGATCGGGCCGAGCTGGTCGGTGGTGGCGGCCACGCAGCGCTCCACGTCCGTCGTGACGCTCATGTCACCGGCCAGCGGGAGCACCGGTCGGCCGGTGGCCGCCTGGATCTCCTTGGCCGTCACCGCCAGCGGTTCCGCGGTGCGGGCCGTGATGGCCACGCTGGCGCCCTCGGCCGCGAGATGCTCGGCCACCTGGCGGCCGATCCCCTTGCTGGCGCCGGTGACGAGGGCCACTTTCCCGCTCAGCTGCAGATCCACCGCCACCCCTTCCCGGCTGGCCAGAACGCCCATCCAGCTAGCACGCCCCGGTCGCGCAGCTCGCGGCACACGGACCCGGCGTTGCTGGATGGTATACCAAATATCACCTTGACGGAAGACTCCCTCCTATCTCCCACATAACACCCTTAGCCCGGTGACCTTCCCGGTCGCCGAGTGACGCTCGACACTCGCTCCGAGTTCGAGCCACCGCCGCCACAACCCCGCGCCGCCCGGCCGCACAGTCCGGCCTCCCCGGCGTTCCTGCACCCTTCCAGGGGCACTTTTCACCGGCATGGTGCACCCGCTGTCCGATATGTACGGCTCTTCGTGCACCAAACCCGTGAAATGAGGTCAGCTGCCAACCAGCCGCCGGGCCCTGACGAGAACGGCCGCGTACTCGCGGTGCTGGTGTGATGACAGATGCTGCAGTGGCGGGCACTCAGCCGATGGGACCGGCCGCCCGGCGCAGCTCGGCCG
>DATCUG010000264.1:0-8939 GCA_036567525.1 Streptosporangiaceae bacterium
AAGAGGATCCCGGCTGGCGATGCCGTGTTCGCGTCGCAGGGAGTGGTCGGGCGGTTCTCGCAGCGCCTGGACGTGCGTCCGATGAATGGGCACCTGCCTATTCAGCAGGGAGCTGACTGGTTCGTGTTCACCCCATGGGTCGGGATCGAGACGCAGAAACCGGCCGCGGCCATGGTGTTCGCCGGTCAGTTGGCCGGGCCGATGCACGCGAAACTGATCCTGGACCAGAACGGCGTGTGGGTGTTCCGGTGGACCCCGCCAGCAAATGTGCACCGGCTGAACGTGCCGTCCGGCGCCGCGCCGCTGCCCGCGTGGTGTGCGCCTGGGGCGGCGGGACGCGCTGTACTCACCGGAAGTCCCTCCACCTGGCATGTCACGTCAGATGGGAAACAGGGCTACGTTGCGGACCGGCTGGAATGGGCGCGGATGGCCGGCCGGTTCGAGGCGCGGGTCACCCTGTCAGCAGCCGGGCCGGTCAACGTGGAGGTGTGGGACAACACCGGGAACGTGCTGCTAAGCAGGGACAGGGTCCCATATACGCACGGGAAGCTCACGGTCACTCTCCCGGTCAACGCGACCCGTGACTATCACCACCCGCTGTACGGGGGGTGGGGGCCTTTCCAGGCTAAGTTTGGCGGCGGCCCGAAAGGACAGCGCATCGAGGTCCGGGTGTGGTCGCCCGGCGGCGAGACGGTGAATGTCTACAGCGCCCAGTTGCTGACCGTGAGCCACTGACGGCAAGCGCTGCAGACTAGGAGCGGGCAATCATGCTCACGTATGGTATCTGATCTGTTACGTTAAGCTGTCGGGCCCCGATACGGCCAGCCGTGTCTCGCGTGGTCGGCCATCCCCAGTGCGCACGTGGAAGGAAACACCACCATGGCGGGTGTGGCGCGCCGCAGTGCAGCGGTTATCGGGCTCACGGCGGCGGGGCTCGCGCTGGCCTCCTGCTCCGCAGGCAGCGCTTCCCCGGCCAAGACGACTCGCGACAGCTACGGCATGCCGCCGCAGCACATCCTGGCTGCGCCCAAGAGCATGCTGGCCGCGACCGGACCTCAGGCCAACGGGGCAATGTGGGCGCTGACCGGCCCGGACAGCGCGGGTTTGTTCGAGATCAGCTCGGCGACCGGCCAGGTCAAGACCAGCTTCCCGGTCAGCGCGTTCGCCCGCTCGGTGGCCGAATCACGCACCGGCGTCATCGCGCTGGCCCTGACCACCGGCCAGACCGGGGCGCTGCAGCTGGTGAACGCCACGACCAGGAAGGTGACCCGGGTTGTGCGCTTCCCGTGGCCGGCCGTGCAGGTGGCGGTGGCTCGCGGCAGCAGCACGTTCTACGTGCTGACCGCGCGGGCGGGAGTGGCCCGGGTGATCATCGTGGCTGGGCAGGACGGCCGGGTCACCGGCCAGGTGGCCGTGCCGTCCGACGTGGTGGCGGTGGTACCCGGCGTCCGGCAGGCCAGCCTGTATGCGATGGAGCGCGATGGCCTGCTCGACCAGATCGCCGTGCGCACCGGCAAGCTGCTGACGAAGATCAGGGCGGGCAGCGGCGGCGCCGAGTCGGTCACCCTGAGCCCGGACGGCCGCACCGTGTACGTGCTGGAGCAGCTCGGCGGGCTAGCCAACATCGCCCTCGTCGATCCGGCGGCCCAGGTGGTGCGCAGGGTGCTGGCCGCACCGGGCACCTGTGTCCAGGTGCTGGTCTCGCCGGGCGGCGGCCGGCTCTACGAGGTGGTCCGGGGCACGCGGTCGGGCAGCATCCAGATCACCCCCGCGGCCTAGCCGCGGCCTAGCGGGCCGGCCAGCCTAGCCAGCCGTGGCCGGCGCCAGGTCGGCCAGCACGTCGCCGGCCCGGTCCAGCGCGGCGGCTATCCACGGCAGCCCGGCCGGGTCGCCGGACGCCAGCGCGATCTCCCGCTCCTGGTCGGTTTCGCCGTACAGCAGCCCGGTGGCCACCCGCATCCGCAGCACCGTGTCGTCCTCGCCGAACGCGCTGCCCGGCAGCATGCCCATCCCGTACCGGTGCAGCAGGTGCCCGGCCAGTTCCGCCCCGGTGCTGATCCCGTAGGCCGCGCGCAGCCCGGCCTGCCACGGCGCGAAGTCCGGGTACAGGTAGAACGCCGCCTGCGGCGCGGGCACCTGCAGCCCGGCGGCGCGGAATCGATCCGCCATCGCAGCCGCCACCGCGGCGTGCAGCGACCGGCTCCGCGAGATGCGTTCGGTAAGTTCGGGCGGTTCGCTGAACGCGAGCGCCGCGGCCTGCTGGATGGGCAGCGAGGGGGCGGACCAGATCTCGCTGCCGACGCCGAGCAGCCGGTCCCGCAGTGCCCGCCCGGTGCGGCCGTCCGGCAGCCGGGCCACCCCGATCCGCCAGCCGCCCAGGGCCAGGCCCTTGCTCAGCGCGGTAGTGATCACGGTCCGCTCCGGCGCGTAGGCCACCGGGCTGGGGAACCCGGCCGCCGGGTCGTGCACCAGGTCACGGTAGATCTCGTCGGCGATGATGATCAGGTCGTGCTCGCGGGCCACCTGGCACACCGCGCGCACGCTGTCCGGCCGGGCCAGCTGCCCGGTCGGGTTGTCCGGCAGGGTCAGCACCACCGCGCCGATCCGGCGGCCGGCTTGCCGGGCCGCCAGCACCGCCCGGGCCAGCCCCGCGGCGTCGCAGACCCCGCCCTCGCCGGGCGGGGCGGGCACGAAATGCGGCTGCGTCCCGATCATGGTGGCCTGCGCGGCGTAGCTGACCCAGCTTGGCTTGGGCACGGCCACGTCGACGCCGATGGCCAGCAGCAGGCCGAACAGCAGCGCCTTGCTGCCCGGGCCGCAGACCACCGAGGCGGCGCTGGCCGGGGTGCCGCGCCGGGTCCAGTAGCCGGCCGCGGCCTCGCGCAGCGCGGGCAGCCCGGCGACCGGGCCGTAGGCGTTGCCGCCGCTGGCCGCGGCCAGCGCGTCCCGGAGCAGCGGGTGCGCGGGCAGCCCGGCCTCACCGAAGGCCAGCGGCAGCACCGGCTGGCCGGCCCGGCGTTTCCGGGCTAGCGTCTCGTTGGCGGCCAGCGTGGCCGACACTGGGATGGGCGGCAGGGCGCCCAGGCTCGGCGCGGTCAGCCCGGGGGCGGGCGCGGCGAGCTGGCTGGCGGCCGGCGGCGGTGCGGTGCGCGTGGCGGGGGTTTCGCTGGGCACGGTAAACGGCATGGCTGTGTCAGCCATGGTCATGAGTCTCGACTCCTCGATCCGGCTGGCCGGCGCCGCACTGCGCCGTCAATTGGGCCCTCGGCGGGGCGGGTCTTCAACGACCCCCAAGGCCACCTGACCAGCATGCCGTCTGATATGCATTAGCACAAGCCGCTAAAACTAAAGTTAAGGGTAAGCTGATCTTATGCTGGATTTGCACCGGCTCCGGCTGCTGAAGGAGTTCGCAGGCCGGGGCACGATAGCGGCCACCGCGGCCGCGCTGGGCTACACGCCGTCGGCGGTTTCCCAGCAGCTGGCCGCGCTGGAACGGGAGGCCGGCGTCATCCTGCTGGACCGCACCGCCCGGTCGGCCGAGCTGACCGAGGCGGGCAGCCGGCTGGCCGCCCATGCCGAACGCATCCTGGCCCAGGTCGAGGAGGCCGAGGCCGATCTGGCCACCCGGGAGCGCGAGCCGTCCGGCCGGGTGTCGGTGGCCGCGTTCCCCACCGCCGCGGCCGCGTTCGCGCCCGCCCTGGCCCGCAGCCTGCGCGCGCACCCGGCGCTCACCCTGCTGCTCCGGCAGACCCGGCGGGACGAGGGGCTCAGCTCGGTCCGCTGGGGCGAGGTCGAGGTCGCCCTGGTCGACGACTGGACCGGCGGGCTGGCCGGCACCGGCGCCGGGGTGCTCCAGTTCTACCCGCTGCTGCGCGACCCGCTGGTGCTGGTGGTGCCGCGGGGCCACCCGCTGGCCGACCCGGCCGAGCCGGTGGAGCTGCGCAAGCTGAGCGAGACCAGCCGGTGGCTGGCCGCCCCGGCCGGGGAGCCGTCCCGGCAGGCGGTGGACCGGCTGCTGGCCGCCGCGGGCGGCGTCCCGGCCATGCCGTGGGAGTTCGAGGGGCTGGGCACGATCATGTCCCTGGTGGCCCGGGGCATCGGGGTGGCCGCGGTGCCGCGGCTGGCCCTGGCCGCGGGTGAGGGCCGGGTGGTGGTCCGTGAACTGCCCGGCGGCGAGGTGGCCAGGGACGTCTACGCGGTGGCCCGCACGGCCAGCGTGCGCCGTCCCTCGGTGGCGGTCATCCTGGCTGCCCTGCACAACGGGGCCAAGCACCTCCCCGGCCGCCGCGCCGTGCCGGCCCGCACTGCGGCCGTCCCGGCCGCCCCGGATCCGGTGCCGGTGGCCCGGTTCGAATAGGTTGCCCCGCCCCGGGAACTCATGCCGGGCATGAGTGGTTTCAGGAACTTCATCCTGCGCGGGAACCTGGTCGACCTCGCCGTCGCGGTGGTGATCGGTGCCCAGTTCAGCAGCCTGGTCAAGCAGTTCGTCAACTCGTTCATCAGCCCATTACTGGCGCTCATCGGCGGTAAGCCCAACTTCAACACGCTGGCCTTCACCGTCGGCAAATCCAGGTTCACCTACGGCGCGTTCCTGACCGAAGTGCTGTCCTTCCTGATCTCGGCCGCGGTCGTCTACTTCGTGATCGTGGTTCCGGTCAGCCGCGCGCTGCGGCTGTTCCAGAAGGACCAGGCGGCCACCGAGCGGGATTGCCCGGAATGCACGATGAGCATCCCGGTCGCGGCCCGGCGCTGCCCGGAGTGCACCGCGGACATCGTGCCCGCGACCGAGCAGCCCCAGCCCGTTACTGGCCGTTAGGCATCCGGATGGGCGGGTAGGGCAGCAGGTCACGCGGCGAAAGAGCGGACGGAAACATGACCAAAATGATGTACAAGCCGGTGAGCCTGCTGATCAGCGTGCTGGGCGGCCTGCTGGCCGGGGCGATCTTCAAGAAGATCTGGCAGGTGGCTGCGCATGAGGACGAGGCGCCGGAGGCCACCGATGCCGCCCGGGGCTGGCCGGAGATCCTGGCCGCGGCGGCCCTGCAGGGCGCGATCTTCGCCGTGGTCAAGGCCGCGCTGAGCCGGGGCACGGCGGCCGGTACCCAGAAACTGACCGGCACCTGGCCAGGTGAAGATAGCCAGCAGGAAGCGAAGACCGGGTAACGCATGGCCGGGGCAGGCAGCGCCCGCCGGGCGCAGGGGGAAGCGATCCCGCCACAGAACGAGGTGTCCGGCGGCCCGGACACACCGCTGGAACTCGGCCGGGCCGGCTGGCGTGACACGCTCAAGCGCAGCGGCAAGGAGTTCAACGCCGACCGCTGCACGATGACCGCCGGCAGCCTGGCCTACCACTGGTTCCTCGCCCTGTTCCCGGCGCTGATCGCGGTGCTCGGCCTGGCCAGCCTGATCCAGATCGGCGCCCCGGCCGTGCACCGGCTCGTGCACGGCCTGGACCGGGCCCTGCCGCCGGGGGCGCAGTCGGTGTTCAGCCGGGCGTTCGAGTCGGCGGCCGGCCACTCCACGGGTGGCTCGCTCACCGCGGTGATCATCGGCGTGGTGATCGCGGTATGGAGCGCGTCGTCCGGCCTGACCGCGCTGCAGACCGGCCTGGACATCGCCTACGACGTGCCGGTGGACCGCACGTTCCTGGCCAAGCGGCTGTGGTCGGCGCCGCTGATGCTGGCGACCGTCGTGCTCGGCGGGATCGCGTCGGTGCTGATCGTGTTCGGCGCGCCGCTCGGCGCGGCCATGGCACACCACGCGCCGTTCGCCGGGACCGCGTTCGTCATCGCCTGGACCGTGCTGCGCTGGCTGCTCACCATTGTGGTGATCTCGCTGCTGTTCTCGGTCTACTACTACTGGGGGCCGAACCGGGAATCCCCGCGCTGGCAGTGGGTCAGTCCCGGCGGCGTGGTCGGTACGCTGATCTTCCTGCTCGCCTCCCTCGGCTTCTCCTTTTACTTGGCCAAATTCGGCCATTACGGGAAGACCTACGGTGCGTTCGCGGGCGTGGTCATCCTGATGTTCTGGCTCTACCTGGCCGGCCTGGCGGTGCTTCTCGGCGGGGAGATCAACGCCGAAGCCGAGCGGGAAGCGGCGGCCGAAGCAGGCCACCCGGCCGCGCAGGCCAGCGCCCGGCGGAAGCTGGATGACGCCGCGGCCTAACCTCGGCGCCGTTTGCGGGCCAGCAGGCACGGGCAGTGAGTCCGGTCATGGAGAAGCTGTCACTGGATGCCGTGGCCCGGGAGCAGATCAAGCGGGCTGCCGCCGCGACCAGCGGGCGCAGCGCGGAGACCGTATTCGGCGGGCATGAGCACGCACTGCGTCAGACGGTGGTGGCGCTCACCGCGGGCTCGACGCTGGATGAGCACGAGAACCCGGGCGAGGCGACCGTCCAGGTGCTGGCCGGCCGGGTCCGGCTGACCGCCGGGCCGCACGAATGGGACGGCCGCACCGGCGATCTCCTGGTGGTGCCGGACAGCCGGCACGCCCTGGCCGCCCTGGAGGACTCCGCGATCTTGCTGACCGTGACCAAGGCTGCCTACCCGGGCCAGCGCTGAGCCAGGCTCAGGCGTCCCGCTCGATCGGGCAGGACATGCAGCGCGGGCCGCCCCGGCCGCGGCCGAGTTCGCTGCCCGGCACGGCCACCACCTCGATCCCGTTGTCCCGCAGGTACCGGTTGGTGGTCACGTTCCGGTCGTAGGCGACCACCACGCCTGGCTCGATGGCCAGCACGTTGCAGCCGTCGTCCCACTGCTCGCGCTGCGCGGCCGGGATGTCCTGGCTGGCGGTCAGCACCCGGATGCTCGGCAGGCCGAGCGCGGCGGCCAGCGCGGTGTGCATGTCCTCCGGCGGATGGTCGGTGACCTTGAGCTCCCGGGCCGAGGCGCCCGGCTCGACGGTGTACGAGGGCAGCATGCCCAGGCCCAGGTATTTGGTGAACACGCCGTAGTCGCACATGGTCATCACGGTGTCCAGATGCATGAACGCGCGGGCCTTCGGCATGTCGATGGCCACCAGGCAGCGGGCCGCCCCGGCCGAGAACAGCCGGTGGGCCAGCATCTCCAGGGCCTGCGGGGTGGTCCGCTCGCTCATCCCGGCCAGCACCGCGCCGTTGCCCAGGACCAGGATGTCGCCGCCTTCGATGGTGGCCGGGGCCGCGTCCGCCCCGTGATACCAGACCTCGAAACCGCCGCCCGCGAACATCGGGTGCCAGCGGTAGATGGCCTCGTCGTTGACGATCTCCCGGGCCCGGGCGGGCATGGCCATCGCGTTGACCGACACCCCGCCGTAGATCCAGCACGAGGTGTCCCGCTGGTAGAGCAGGTTGGGCAGCGGGGCCAGCACGAAGTCGTCCGGGTCCAGCGAGTGGAACGCGATGCTCTTCGGTTCCGGGGCCAGGTCCAGGATCTCCCGCTTGGTGATCCCCCCGGTGAGCGCCTGGGCCAGCACCGCCGACTCCATGCCCTCGACCGCCGCCCGCAGGCCCGCGCAGGCCAGCGGACCGTGCAGCCGCGAGTCGAACACCCAGCCCAGGATGTAGTCCCGGGCCTGCGACACGTCCAGCGTCTGAGTCAGCAGATCGCCGTAGTAGTGCACGGCCACCCCGCGGCCGCGCAGCGCGTCGGCGAACTCGTCGTGCTCGGCCCGGGCCCGGCCCGCCCACAGCACGCCGTCGAACAGCAGCTCACTGGCGTTGTCCGGGGTAAGCCGCTCCAGCTCCAGGTCCGGCCGGTGCAGCACCACCTGGCGCAGCCGGCCGACCTCGGATTCGACGTGGAACATTGCTCCCCCGTTCAGCGCGAGTGGTACTGACGTCTCTCATGATCCCCGAGCTAGGCTCGCCGGGTGGACCTAGACCTTGACCTTTCCATGGATCCGGCCACGCTGACCGCGGCGCTGGTCGATGTCCCGTCGGTCAGTGGCGACGAGGAGCGGCTGGCCGACGCGATCGAGACGGCGCTGCGCGGCATCGAGCACCTGGCCGTGGTCCGTGACGGCAACGCGCTGGTCGCCCGGACCAGCCTGGGCCTGCCGCAGCGGGTGGTGCTGGCCGGGCACATCGACACGGTGCCGATCGCCGGCAACCTGCCCTCGCACGCCGAAGGGGGCCTGCTGTACGGCTGCGGCAGCTGCGACATGAAATCGGGGGTGGCGGTCCAGCTCCGGCTGGCCGCGTCGCTGCCCCGGCCGCGGTGCGACGTGAGCTACGTGTTCTACGACGGCGAGGAAGTGGAGGCGGAACGCAACGGCCTGCTCCGGCTGTCCCGCAATGCTCCCGACCTGCTGGCCGGCCAGTTCGCCGTGCTGCTCGAGCCGACCAACGGGAAGATCGAGGGTGGCTGCCAGGGCACGCTGCGGGCTGAGGTCCGCACCACCGGCCAGCGTGCGCACTCCGCACGATCCTGGAATGGGCAGAACGCTATCCACCTGGCCGGTCCGATCCTCGACATCCTGCAGTCTTATGTGCCACGGGAACCCGAGGTGGACGGGCTGAAGTATCACGAAGGGCTGAACGCCGTCTTCGTGGCGGGCGGGGTGGCGCACAACGTCATCCCGGACGAGTGCGTGATCACGGTGAACCACCGGTTCGCGCCGGACCGGACGGTGCAGCAGGCGCAGCAGCACCTGCGCGAGGTGTTCAGCGGCTTCGAGGTGGAGTTCACCGACTGGGCGGCCGGGGCCCGGCCGGGGCTGGCCGACCCGGCGGCGGCCAGCCTGCTGGCCGCGGTGGGCGGCACCCCGGGGCCCAAGTTCGGCTGGACCGACGTGGCCCGGTTCGCCGAGCTGGGCCTGCCCGCGGTGAACTACGGCCCGGGCGACCCGGAGATCGCTCACTCCCGCGGGGAGAATGTCCCGGTGGCCCAGATCGCCGAGGTCGAGGACCGGCTCCGCACCTGGCTCACCGAACCACCCCAATCGTGATCATGACTTCAGTG
>DATCUG010000265.1:0-4844 GCA_036567525.1 Streptosporangiaceae bacterium
GCGACCAGCTCGTCGTTGTTGCGCCGGAGGAACTCGCTCCAGGTGAAGTCGGTGTCCTGGTTCTCCGGGCCGGCCACGGCCACGTAGTAGCGCAGCGCGTCCACGTCGTAGCGGGCCAGGAAGTCCCGGACATAAATGACCACCGCGCGGGAGGAGGAGAACTTCCGCCCCTCCATGGTCAGGTACTCGCTGGACACCACCTCGGTGGGCACGTTCAGCGCGCCGAGTTCGCCGGGATTGCCGTCCTTGGCGCCCTGGCCGGAGTAGCCGAACAGCATGGCCGGCCAGATCTCGGAGTGGAAGACGATGTTGTCCTTGCCCATGAAGTAGTAGGACTCGGCGTCCGGGGACTGCCACCAGGCGCGCCACTGCTCCGGGTCAGCGCCGTACCGCTTGGCCCACTCGATGGACGCGGACAGGTAGCCGATGACCGCGTCGAACCAGACGTAGATGCGCTTGTCCGGGCGGTCCCGCCAGCCGTCCAGCGGGACCGGGACACCCCAGTCCAGGTCCCGGGTGATGGCCCGGGGGCGGAGCTCGTCGAGCAGGTTGAGGGAGAAGTTGAGCACGTTCGGCCGCCACTGGCCCTGCTTGCTCTGCAGCCACTTGCCGAGCACTTCGGTGAACGCGGGCAGGTCGAGGAAGTACTGCTCAGTCTCGGTGAACGTGGGCGTCTCCCCGTTGATCTTCGAGCGGGGGTTGATCAGGTCCACCGGGTCGAGCTGATTGCCGCAGTTGTCGCACTGGTCACCGCGGGCGTGCTCGTACCCGCAGATCGGGCAGGTGCCCTCGATGTACCGGTCGGGCAGGGTGCGGCCGGTGGACGGGGAAATCGCGCCCAGCGTGGTCTGCGGGAAGATGTAGCCGTTCTTGAGCAGGCCGAGGAAGATCTCCTGGGCCACCGCGTAGTGGTTGCGCGTGGTGGTCCGGGTGAACAGGTCATAGGACAGGCCGAGCGAGCACAGGTCTTCCGCGATCACCCGGTTGTACCGGTCGGCCAGCTGCCGTGCGGTGAGGCCTTCGGCGTCCGCGGCGACCTGGATCGGCGTGCCGTGCTCGTCGGTGCCGCTGACCATCAGCACCCGGTTGCCCGCCATCCGCTGGTACCGGCTGAACATGTCGGACGGCAGGCCGAAGCCGGAGACATGGCCGATGTGCCGGGGGCCGTTCGCGTAGGGCCAGGCCGGCGCGGTAAGGATGTGACGGGTCGTAGCGGACATGGTCACAGCCTAGGGCCAGCCTGGACAGGTGCCGACCGGATTACCTGGAGTCCGGGCCCGCATCGCGGGCTTCGGCCCGGCCCTGGTGCCGGCCCTGGTGCCGGCCCTGGGGCCGGTCCTGGGGCCGGTCCTGGTGCCGGCTCTGGCGCGCGGCCAGCACGGCGTCGTACACCTCGCCCCGGCGTAGCCCGGACTCCTGGGCCACCGCGGCGACGGCGGCGTTGCGTGGCTGGCCGGCCGCGATCCGCCGTTCCACCTCAGCCGCGGCTTCGGCGGGTGTCCGGGTGGGTGCTGTCCCGGTCGCACCCCCGACTACCAGGGTGATCTCGCCCAGGACGCCGGATTCCGCCCAGGTGGCGAGTTCGGCCAGGGTGCCGCGGCGCACTTCCTCGTGGGTCTTGGTCAGCTCACGGCAGACCACCGCGCGGCGGTCTGGCCCGAAAGCGGTGCCGAGGTCGGCCAGGGTGGTGGCCAGCCGCTGGGCGGACTCGAAGAACACCATGGTGCGCGGCTCGCTGGCCAGTTCGGCCAGCCGGCGGGCCCGCTCGCCTGGCTTGCGCGGCGGGAAACCCTCGAAGCAGAACCGGTCAGTCGGCAGGCCGGACACGGCCAGGGCGGCGATCACCGCGGACGGGCCGGGCAGCACGGTCACCCGGGCGCCCGCGGCGGCCGCGGCCGCGACCAGCCGGTAGCCGGGGTCGCTGATCACTGGCATGCCGGCGTCGGTGACCAGCAGCACGTCCTGGCCGCCCAGCAGGGTCTCGACCAGGCGCGGCTCGCGGCTCTGCTCCACCGCGTCGTAGTAGGAGATGATCTTCCCGGCCGGTGCCACGCCGAGCGCGGCGGCCAGCTTGCGCAGCCGCCGGGTGTCCTCGGCCGCGATCACCGGCGCGGTGGCCAGCGCGTGGCCGAGCAGCGGCGACGCGTCGCCGGGCCGGCCGATGGGCACGGCGGCTACCGTCAGGGTGCCGGTGCGGGAGGGGGTGCCGCCGTCGCTGCTGTTCATGCCGGGGACCACGTTACGTGCGGGTGCCTGCCACGGTGACCAGGCTGGCCGGTACTCTCCGCGACGATACGTCGTGATCTGGCCCACCAGATAGCGTCCCGCACCCATACCATGTGACCGATGATTGGATCCCGGGCGGCCGCCAAGCCGGTCGCAGAAACCGCCGCACCAGCGTCCGCGCTGCGCGCCCGGCTGCTCCCGGTCATGCCCGGGAGTGAGTTCTGGGGCTGGGCCGGGCCGGTGCTGGTCACCCTGTTCGGCGCGTTCCTCCGGTTGAACAGCCTGGGCACGCCGAAGAGTGTGATGTTCGATGAGACGTACTACGTCCCGGACGCGCTCGGCATCCTGCGGTTCGGCGTCGAGCACAACTACATTGCCGGGCGTAACGCGCTGCTGGTCCGCGGGGACTCGCATATTTTCAGCCACGGCGGCGAATTCGTCGTGCACCCGCCGCTGGGCAAGCTGTTCATCGCGTTCGGCGAGTGGACGTTCGGGCTGACCCCGTTCGGCTGGCGGTTCGCCACCGCGCTGATCGGGTCGCTGGCCATCCTGCTGCTGGCCCGGATCGTCCGGCGGATGACCAGGTCCACGCTGCTTGGCTGCGTGGCCGGCCTGCTGATGGCGCTGGACGGGCTCGAGTTCGTGATGAGCCGGACCGCGCTGCTGGACATCTTCCTGATGTTCTGGGTGCTGGCCGCGTTCGGCTGCCTGGTGGTGGACCGCGACGTGACCCGGGCCCGGCTGGCCGCGGCGGCCGAGGAGTCACCGGGCGAGGTCGACGCTCCCCGGGTGTGGATCACCCGGTGGCGGATCGGCGCCGGGGTGTGCATCGGGCTGGCTCTGGCCTCCAAGTGGGATGCGATCTGGTTCGTGCTCGGGCTGGCTGCCCTGGTCATCGCGTGGGACTGTGGCGCGCGCCGGGCGGTGGGCCTGCCTGGCGGGCTGCCCGCGGTGCTGAAGCAGAACCGCTGGCTGCCTGCCTGGTTCGGCCTGCTGCCCCTCGGGGTGTACCTGGTCACCTGGTCGGGCTGGTTCTTCACCAACACCGGCTACGACCGGCAGTGGGCGGCGGCGAACGGCATCCACACCCCGGTGGTCGCCACGATCGCGTCGTTCCTGCAGTACCAGAAGCAGATCCTGCAGTTCCACCTCGGCCTGACCACGCATCATCCGTACCAGTCGCAGCCGTGGACCTGGCTGGTGATGAGCCGCCCGGTGGCGTTCTACTGGGCCTGCCCCGCGGGTGGCGGCAAGGCCGCCTGCGCGTCCAGCAACGCGCAGGAAGTGCTGGCCATCGGTACCCCGCTGATCTGGTGGGCAGCTATTGCCACGCTGCTCGTCTGCCTTGGCTGGTGGCTGACCCGGCGTGACTGGCGGGCCGGTGCGCTGCTGCTCTGCGTCGGGGTGGGCTGGCTGCCCTGGTTCTGGTTCGCGCTACACGACCACCGGACCGAGTTCTTCTTCTACGCGCTGGAGTTCGAGCCGTTCCTGATCATCTCGATCACGCTCTGCCTGGGGCTGATCATCGGGTCTGCTCAGGCGTCGACGACGAGGCGCACAGTAGGCGCGGCGGTGGCCGGTGCGTACCTGCTCGGGGTGCTGCTGAACTTCGCGTACCTGTACCCGATCATCGCGGGCCAGGTCATCCCGTACTCGTCGTGGCTGTCGCACATGTGGTACCACGGCTGGATCTAGTGCTCCTGCCTCTGCCCCTGCCGCTGCGCCCCGCCCGCACGGGCAGCAGTCACACTGGTGAGGGATCCGGCTTCTTTTCACGAATGCGGTGCGGAGTCGTGCCCGGTTTCGGCCGGTTTGGCGCGCCGGGCGCGTGAAAGGTCGTCCTCGCCTCTGGCCGTGGCGGCGAGCAGGTCAGGGCCCGGGACGGGGAGACGCTCCATTTCCCGCGGCTCGAACTTGACCAGGCCGCCCGCGTAGACCCGGCCCTGACCGGTGGTCACCGACCGGCTGAGGTACCCGGCCAGCGCGTCGAGCAGCCGTGGCGGCAGCGGCTCACGCGGGTAGAGCCCGTGTGCGATGTTGACGAACCGGGCCCCGGCCAGGTTGCGCACGAAGACCGGCGGCCGCCGGGCCATGTAGCTGGCCAGGATGGGCGGCGGTTCGGCTAGCCGGACCCGCCACCATGGGTTGCGGTGCCGGGCCACGTAGCCGTCGGCGGCTCCGGCCGCGGCCGCCGTACGGAGGAAGCGGGCCACCGTGGTCTGCTCGGCGGCGGTCAATTCGGCCAGGTTCGCAGGCAGGTCGATGACCAGGCGCAGCGCGGCACCGGGCGCCAGAACGGCACCGGCCGCGAACAACTCGCGCGCCTTGGTCACCGTGGCGAACTGGAACCGGGCTGGGATCAGGGTGTGCGGGCTGGCGGTAATCCACACCGCATTGGCCCCGGTCACCTGGCCCCGGTGTACCCGGCACAGCTCACCCAGCTCGACGTACCCGGCGGGCAGGCCGGGGTGGGCCGGCCGGCCGGCTCCAGACCCTCGGCCGGTCCCTGGCCGTCCGCCGGACTCAGACGGTCCGCCGGTCTCAGATGGCGCGCCAGTCCCAGCCTCGCCGCCGGTCCCTGGCGATGCGGCGGTCTCGGACGGTCCGCCGGTCCCACC
>DATCUG010000266.1:0-5112 GCA_036567525.1 Streptosporangiaceae bacterium
TTCAGCACCAGTGCGGCGTCGTCTTCGTAGCAGACGGCGCCGGCCCGGATCTCGGCCCAGCTGGTCACCGGCTCACCGTACCGGCCCGGCCCGGGTGCCGTTTCACCGGCTGCCACAGGGGCACAATCCCGCCGTAAAGAATGGCTAGCGAGAGCCTGGCCTCCGCTAGAGTAAGCGAGCGTTTTGCCTGCTCAGGGTTCTGTGGGGCGGTACGGGGACCGCTCGGGGCCAGGCCCAGACACGTTAGGCGAGGCTCATCGTGTGGGTAATCGGGGGATCAGCCCAGCGCCGGGTGCGCTGGCTGGCCGTGCCCGCGGCAGCGGCCGGGCTGCTGCTCGCGGCGTGTACCGTCAGCTCTGGCCAGCCGGCCGGTGCTGACCACGACTCGGCCCGGCCCAGCCCGGCCCGGGTGGCCAGGCCGGCCATCACGCCGGCCAACGGCAGCAAGCAGGTGAGCACGTCGGCGGCCATCACGGTCACCTCGGCCAGCGGCCCGATCCGGAGCGTCCAGGTGACCGCGGGCCACCGCCAGGTGCCGGTCAGCGGCCACCTGAGCAGCACGGCCGGCGGCAGGCGGGCCAGCTGGCACAGCACCTGGGCGCTGCACACGTCGCAGCGGTACACGGTGACCGCGACAGCAGCCGGGCCGGGCGGCAAGGCGGTCAGCACGACCAGCACGTTCCGCACCATCAGCCCGGCTGACACGTTCCGCACCGAGATCTACGAGGGGTACCGGCAGACGTTCGGCG
Organism: Streptosporangiaceae bacterium; assembly: GCA_036567525.1. Lineage (GTDB taxonomy): Bacteria > Actinomycetota > Actinomycetes > Streptosporangiales > Streptosporangiaceae > RYN-230. Next base: position 750 of record DATCUG010000266.1, read on the forward strand.
TCGGCATGCCGATCATCCTGTACTTCAGCCGGCCGATCACCCGGCGGGCCGCGGTGGAGCGCGCGCTGCAGGTGACCACGTCGAAGCCGGTGTATGGCGCCTGGTACTGGGACGGCGACAAGACGCTGTACTTCCGGCCGCAGAACTACTGGCCCGCGCACACCACGGTGAGCTTCGACGGGCACCTGGACGGGGTGGCCGGGGCCAAGGGCATGTACGGCACGGCCGACCTGACCCAGACGTTCCGCATCGGCGGCTCGCTGATCGTCACGGCCAGCACGGCCAGCCACCAGATGCACGTCTACCGGAACGGGCACCTGATCCACACCTGGCCGATCAGCACCGGGCGGCCCGGTGACGACACCCCGAACGGCACCTACCTGACCATTGACAAGGCCAACCCGGTGCTGATGACCGGCCCCGGCTACAGCCTGGAGGTGCCCTGGTCGGTCCGGATCACCTGGAGCGGCGACTACCTGCACGACGCGTACTGGTCGGTGGGGGAGCAGGGCTTCACCAACGTGAGTCACGGCTGCGTGAACATGCCGCCCGCCGACGCACAGACCTATTACGAAATGGAGAATCCGGGCGACCCGGTCATGATCACCGGCAGCCCGCTCGCGGGCACCTGGGACAACGGCTGGACCGTGTGGTTCCTGTCCTTCCGGAAGCTGGTCAAGGGCAGCGTGCTGGATCAGGCGGTGCAGGCCGGGCCGCACGGCAGCCGCTTCGTCAGCCTGTCCTCGGTGCCGCCCTCGACCGCGTCCTACCCGTTGCAGACGGCGACGCCGGGCAGCGCCGCCGCGTCCTAGCCGCCGCTGGCTGGCCGGACGCTGGCCCAGGTCACCGGGCACGTTACCGGCGCGTGGTTCGTTGCTGGGGAAGAGCAGGCCGCTGGCATGGTGGCGGTAACCTTAGGGTCAAGCGAGGGTACAGTCTAGTTGTCGTCCTGGTTGTCATCCGCATCCAGTCCAGCAGCCAGCAACGGGCACGGGGTCAGCAGCCCGGTAAAGGCCGGCAGGCCACTCAGAAAGAATGCCAGGAGTGCCTGTCTGCCCGCCCGTTCTGACCGTCTTGAAGGGAAATGTTGGGAACGAATATTAATTGAACCCGGAGCGGCTGGGCAGTATCAGGCCCGCCGTTTCCACCTCGGCAAAGCGCGTATGTGCTGTGCCTGCGTCGCCGGAATGTCCACCTCATGAATCGATCGCGGGTCTGTAGTGGGTAGACGGAGAAGCGTCCTGCTGGGGGGCTGTTTGCTGGCCGCACTGGCTGCGGGCTGCTCCACTGGCGTTGCCTCGGTGACGGCCCAGCCGCCCGCGACCGGGACGTCCTCGTCCGGCTCGGCCGATACGTCCAGCGCGCCAGCCACCTCACCCAGCCCGTCCGCGTCGCCCGCGCCGGCCACCGTGGCCGCGGCGCAGCCACTGCCGGCCAGCACCCGCCGCAACCTGCCCGCCGGAGTGTTCTATCTGCTCGCGGGCCGGGGGCTGGCCAGCCTGAACCTGTGGCAGGTGACGACGGGCGGCAAGGAACGGCAGCTCACTCATGACCGGCGGGGCTCCGGCATCGACGCGTTCGACGCGTCCGCGGCCGGGATCATCCTGGCCGACGGCACCAGCAGCGGCGATGACCTGGCCCGGCTGACCCCGCGCGGACCGTCCCTGCTGCGCAAGACCGGCGGCCACCCGGCTCTGCTCCGCGGTAGCTCACCGGACATCCGGGACGACGGGACGATCGGCTATGTGACGCCGCCCGCGACGGGCAGCCGCACCGGCAGCGACTTCGAGATCTGGACCCGGCGCTCATTCTCCGGCCGGGGCAGCGTGCTGCTCCGGCAGCCGCACCCGCTGGCTGGCCCGGTGTTCGGGCCGCATGGCCAGATTGCCGTCGAGGGCTGGGCCGGGCCGGGCCAGCGCAAGCCGAGCGTGCTCATCTACCGGGCCGGCGGGGTGCGGCGGTTGCTCACCGGGGTCAACGCCATCCCATCCCTGGTGGCCTGGGGCCAGCACGCGCCCGCCCTGGCCCTGGCCTTCCCGGCGCACACCGCCGAACTGCTCTTCTCCGATGGCCACCGCCAGCTTCTGCCGCCCGGCTGGCAGCCGCTGGTGTGGAACCCGCAGGGCACTGAGCTGCTCATGCAGTCCGCCCGGGCGCTGGGCATCTGGTCGGTGAGATCGCCCAGCCGGGTCACCCGGATCGGCGCCATCACCCCGGGACTGCAGATCCTGCAGGCGGACTGGCTGGCCAGGAAGGCCCGGCTGTAGCCCTGGAAGAAACCGGGCGGCGGGTGGGTTGCCGGCTATGTGATGGATGTACCGCTCTCCGTGCTTGACCTGTCCCCGGTCGCCGCCGGCACCACCGCCAGCCAGGCCCTGCAGCACACCACCGACCTGGCCCGGCGTACCGAGGAACTCGGCTACCACCGGTTCTGGGTGGCTGAGCACCACAACATGCCGGCCATCGCCAGCTCCGCACCCGCCGTGCTGATCGCGCACCTGGCCGCGGCCACCTCCACCATCCGGGTGGGTTCGGGCGGGGTGATGCTGCCCAACCACGCGCCGCTGGTGGTGGCGGAACAGTTCGGCACGCTGGAGGCGCTGCACCCGGGCCGGATCGACCTGGGCATCGGCCGGGCGCCGGGCACCGACCAGCTCACCGCGCTGGCCCTGCGGCGCACCATGGAGGGCCTGTCGGCCGAGGACTTCCCGCAGGAACTGGCCGACCTGATCGGGCTGTTCAGCGGTGCGGTGTTCACCGGGGGCGGGCTGTTCACCGGGCCGGCCGGCGGCCAGCCGTCCATCACCGCGACCCCGGGCCGCGGAGACATGCCCGCGATCTGGCTGCTCGGCTCCAGCGGGTTCAGCGCCCAGCTGGCCGGCCTGCTCGGCCTGCCGTTCTCGTTCGCGCACCACTTCAGCGCGGCCAACACGGTGCCCGCGCTGGCCTTGTACCGGCAGCACTTCCGGCCCTCGGCATGGCTGCAGCAGCCGTATGCGATGGTCGCGGTCAGCGCGATCTGCGCGGACACCGACGAGCACGCGCAGTGGCTGTCCGGCCCGGCGGCGCTGTCCTTCCTCCGGCTGCGGGCTGGCATGCCGCAGCCGCTGGCCACCCCCGAGGAGGCAGCGGCTTACCCGTACACCGACCGGGAGCGGGAGTTCGCCCGGGACCGGTTCACCGGCCAGGCAGTGGGCACGCCGGACACGGTCCGGCGGCAGCTCACCGGTCTGCTGGAGCGGACGCAAGCCGACGAGCTGATGCTGACCACGATGGTCTACGACATTCAGGACCGGATCCGCTCGTTCGAGCTGATCGCGGGCAAGGTGGCCGGCGGCCTGACCCGGCCCGCCGCCGGAACCTGACCCGGCCCGCCGCCGGGACCTGACCCGCCCGGCACCGTCCGTCGCCCACCCCGCGTTAGCAGGTTGCCTTACGGGGTAGTCAGGGCGCGTACCAAGGAGGGTGGACGTGATGGCAGATACCAGCAGCTCAGCCGAGTCAGCCGGAGAACTGGTCAAGGACCTGACCGAACAGGTATCCCGGCTGTTCCGGGACGAGCTCAAGCTGGCCGAGTATGAGATGACCCGCAAGGCCAAGCGGCTGGGCCGGGGGGCCGGGATGTTCGGCGGCAGCGGCCTGTGCGCGCTGTATGCCGTCGGCTGCCTGCTGGCCGCCGCCATCATCGCGCTGGCCCTGGTCATCCCGGCCTGGGCCGCGGCGCTGGTCATCGGGGCCGCGCTGCTGGCCGTGGCGGGCGTGGCCGCCCTGCTGGGCAAGGGCCAGCTCGGCCGGGCCACTCCGCCGCTGCCGGAGCAGGCGGTGACCAGCGTCAAGGCTGACATGGCGGAGATCAAAGAGAGGGCGCACCGGTGAGCGCAGCAGAGAGCGGCAGGGACAGCGGCCAGGGCACGGGCACGCCCGCGCCCGCGCAGGACGACCCGGCAGCGCTGGTTGAGGACATCAACCAGACCAGGGCGGAACTCGGCGACACGGTCGAGGCCCTGGTGGCCAAGGTGGACGTGAAGGCCCGGGCTAAGCAGCGCGCCGCCGAGGTGTCCGCGCAGGCCAAAGGGAAACTACGGGCCACCAAGCAGGACCTGGCCGGCCGGGTCAGCCAGCTGACCGGGACCGCGGCCGGCACCGCGGAGCGGGCCCGGCAGGCCGCCACGGCCAACAGCAAGACCGTGCTCGGCGCCGGTGCGTCCGGCGGCCAGACGGCGCAGCGCGGCGCGCAGCGGGTGGCCGGCACGATCTCCCGGTACCGGGCACCGTTGGCGGCGGCCGCCGCGGCTGCGGCTGGGGCTGTGCTGACTGGCTGGCCGTCCGCCGGCGCCGGCGCTGACCTGCTGACCTAAGGCCG
>DATCUG010000267.1:0-3203 GCA_036567525.1 Streptosporangiaceae bacterium
GGCCGGGCGGCCGGTGATGTCCGACAGCACGCCCGTCACCAGCGCGGGCCCGATATGGATCATGCGGTAGCTGAAGCCGCGGTCGGTGGTCGCGTGCCCGTCGTGCGGATCATCCGGGTTGAACGCCATCACCATGCCCGCCGCGCTGGTGTGCGCCGCGTGCCGGCAGGTGAACGACTGGGCGCCGTCCTCGGTCACCCCGAACGAGTAGGTGTCGTGACTGTGCCGGTGGTACACGTGCCCGGTGAACCGCGCGTGCATCGCTTCCAGCGGTTCTTTTGCCGAACGCCAGTACCTGGACCAGTCGGCAGCAGCCTGCGCGGTCATACGTCCAGTATGCCGGCGCCGGGCAACTGCCGCCGCGCACCACCGTTCAAGACCGGGCGGTAGCCAGCCCGCGAGGCTGGGCTCATGCGTTTCGAGAACAAGATCGCCATAGTGGTGCGTGCCGACCTGGCCGTCTGGCAGCAGCTCAACGTGACCGCGTTCCTGGCCAGCGGGATCGCGGCCGCATTCGGCGACACGATCGGGAAGCCGTACGAGGACGGGTCGGGCCACCGGTACCTGGAGCTGTTCCGCCAGCCGGTCCTCGTCTACGCGGGCGACACGGCCGGCCTGGGCGTGGTGCGGGAGCGGGCGGTCAGCCGGGAGATGGCCACCGCGATCTACACCGAGGACATGTTCGGCACCGGGCACGACGAGGCCAACCGGGCGGTGGTCCGGGACGTGCCCGGGCCCGAGTTGCGGCTGGCCGGGATCGCGGTATACGGCTCGCGCAATGCGGTGGACATGGTGTGCCGCGGCCTCAGCCTGCATCCCTGACCTGCGCGGATCAGGGCAGCCCGGCGGATTCAGAGCGAACTGAGAAGCCAAACAGGTCCGGTGGAGAACGCCATTCGGCACGATGGTTAACGAGACCGGCGGCCACCACGGCGAGCCGGTGACCGAAGGAGGCGCCTGGTGACCGGCCTTGTCTGGCTCAATGTCCCGCTCATTGTGCTGGCGTTTGCTGCCATTGTCGGCATCCCGATGTGGCTCACGTTCCACCGGCCGGAGACACCCCCGGACTACGCCGAGGCACGGGCGCACTACCTGGCCAAGGCCCAGCGCGCGCATGTCGCGGCAGTGGCCGCCGAGCAGCCCGCGGACAGCGGGCTGAGCCTGGCCCGCCAGCACGCGGCGGCCCGGGAGCCGGTGCCCGGCCGGCGGCACTCCAGCCGCGGCCGGCCGGGCCGCCCCTGCCGGGTGCCCGCACCCAGGTAAGGCCGGGCCGCTCAGCCCGCGGCGGGAGTGGTCCCAGCGCCAGCCGGGCGGCCAGCCAGGCCGAGCAAGTCGTCGAGCACGGTGCCGTAACCACGCACCAGGGTCAGATGACCTTGCCCGGGCAGCAGGTGGGGCCGTGCGCCGGGGATGTGCCCGGCCAGCCAGGCACCGTGACTGGGCGGGACCATGAGGTCCTCGGTGCCCTGCCAGACGGCCACCGGCACCTGGCCGGCCTGTTCCACCGGGAAGCCCCAGTCGCTGGCAAACGCGAAGTCGTCGTCGCGCCAGCCCGCGATCCCGGTGCTCACCGCGGCGCGGAACATGGCGGCCAGGTAGTCGGCGAAATCCGCGGTGATCACGTCGCGGTCGGCCGCCGAGACCAGGCCGCCCAGCGCGTCCGCCACCTGCTCGCCGGTGACCTGGCGGAGCCCGTCCGCCTCCGGGGTCAGGTACGCGGTCAGCGCCGCCTCGCCCTGGGCGGCCGCGCCGAATTCCGCGACGTTCTCCGGTCCCATCCCGGCCAGCCAGTCCAGCCCGGCCGCCTGAGCGGGCGCGACCCCAGCCAGTGATGCGGCGGCCAGGCAGCGGCCGGGCAGCAGCGCCGCACAGGCCAGGGCGTGCGGCCCGCCACCGGACCAGCCGGCCGTGACGAACTGCTCCGCGCCGAGGTGGTCCAGCACCCTGGCCGCGTCGGCGACCGTGTCCGCCACCCGGCGGCCCGGCCGCGGCCCGGACTGGCCGTAACCCGGCCGCGCGTACATCACGGTGCGCAGCCCGCGTTCGGCCGCCGCGTCGGTCATCGGCTGGAACGCGACCAGCCCGCCTGGTGTGCCGTTGTGAAACAGCACCGGGAGCCCGCCGGGCGGGCCCGCGGTCAGCACTTCCAGGGGCCGGCCGTCCGGTGTGGTCAGGACATACTGCTCAGTCGGCATGCCCGCCAGCCTATGCCGTGGTGATCACGGCAGCTTGGCCGCGTTCAGGCTCTCCAGCTGGCCCGAGTCGGTGTTGGTGACCAGCAGCGTGCTGCCGCCCGGGACCATCGCGAACTGGCGCGGCGTGGTCCCGGCCGGCACGTAGCCGATCAGCGCGGACTGGCCCGCCAGTGCCTTGCTCACGTCGACCACGGCCAGGCTGGGACTGACCTGCGGCTGGTTGTCCCGGTCGGAGTCGGCCACCACGATCCGGCGGCCGTGGTTGACGAACGTCAGGCCGAGCGGCAGCGGCCCCACCGGCACCCGGGCCAGCAGCGCATGCCCGGGGTCGCTGAGCAGCTTAGGTGCGGAGAAGGCGAGCAGCGCGTTGGAGCCGCCCGCCGTGACCCAGACCTGCTGGCCGTCGGCCGACACGATCACGCGGCTGGGCTTGCAGCCCGCGCTGACCGTCTTGATCACCGCGGTCGCTGGGCGGGCCTCCGCCTTGGCCATGTCGATGACGTTGACCACACCGTTCCCGGAAGCGGACGGCTTGCGCGGCCCGCTGGTCACATAGGCCAGGCCGCCGCTCGGGGATACCGCCACCCCGATCGGCGTCGGCCCGACCGGGATCAGCCCGACCAGGTCGGCCGCGGCGAAGCCGTGGCGCAGCGCCCGGTGCAGGTTGAACACGCCCACGTTCGAGGTGTCCTGGTAGGTGACCAGTGCGAAGTGGCCATCCGGGGTGACCGCCACCTCGACCGCATGCTTCTGGCCCGGGCTGAGCAGTGTGCCGACCGGGTTAACCGGGCCGTGCTCCAGGTCGCTGACCCGGAACACGGCCAGCCCACTGCCCGAGCTGACCAGCAGGTACCGCCCGTCCGGGGTGAGGGCCTCACCCTGCGACTGGCCCATCCGCACGGTCCACATGGGCCGCGGCACCGGCTGCGACGTGTCCATGACGGCGACCCCGGTGGTGACCGACACGAACGCGAACCCGGGCAGCGTGACCACGTCGAACGGGCGCCC
>DATCUG010000268.1:0-2981 GCA_036567525.1 Streptosporangiaceae bacterium
GAGGACGAGCCCCTGGCCGGGGACGCTGCCCTGGCCCGGACCGCCGGGTAGTAGGCGGGCGGGCTCGGGCTCGGAAGTGGGGTCGGCTTCGGTCAGGGCGGCGCTGGGCAGGATGCGGGCCAGCGGGGCGGGCAGCCACCAGTTCGCCTTGCCGAGCAGTTCCATGACCGCGGGCACCAGCACCATCCGGACCACGGTCGCGTCGATCAGCACGGCCACGGCCAGGCCCAGGCCAACCTGCTTCACCGACACGTCCGCGCCGAGCACGAAGGACAGGAACACCACCACCATGATGGCCGCGGCTGCGGTGATCACCCGGGCGGTGCGGGCCAGGCCGGTGGCGATCGCGGCGGCGTTGTCGCCGGTCGCGTCGTAGCTCTCCCGGATCCGGGACAGCAGGAACACCTCGTAGTCCATGGACAGGCCGAACAGGATGACGAACAGGAACATCGGCACCCAGGTGGTCACCGGCATCTTCTCCGGGAACCCGAACAGCCGGCCCAGCCAGCCGTCCTGCGCGATGAGGACCAGGACCCCGTATGCGGCCGAGATCGACAGCAGGTTCATCAGGGCTGCCTTCACGGCCACGGTGACCGAGCGGAACATGGCCACCAGCAGCACCATGGACAGCGCCACGACGACGCCGATCAGCCAGGGCAGCCGTTCGCCGACCAGGTTGGCGAAGGACACGTTGCCCGCGTTCGGGCCGGTCAGGTAGGCCCGGATGCCGGTGCCCGCGGTGGCGTGCGGCAGCACGTGGTTCCGGATCTGGTTGACCAGCGCGTTGGTGGCCGCGTCCTGCTCACCGGTGGTCGGGTAGGCGATCATCATGGCCGCCTGGCCGTCGTGGCTGACCTGCGCCGGGGTGACCCGGGCGATGTCCGGGGTGGCCGCGATGGCGGTGCGCAGCTGGGCCGTGCTGGTGCTGGGCGACGGGAGCGCAGCCGCCACGATCAGCGGCGCGTCGAACCCGGGGCCGAACCCCTTGGCCATGATGGCGTAGCTCGCGTACCCCATGGTCCCGCGGGCCTGGCTGGACTCGTCGGGCATGCTCAGCTTCATGCCGAGGGCCGGGGCGGCCAGGGCCAGGATCAGCCCGGCGGACAGCACCGCGGCGACCGCGGGCCGGCGCTGGATCAGACCCGCCCACCGTTCGGCGGCCGGGCGCTTGGCGGGCTGGCCCGCGCCCGAGGCAGCCGGACGGCCACCCAGCCAGCGCGGCAGCCGCACCCGCGACGGCTTGGCCAGCCTGGTGCCGGTGAAGCCGAGCAGCGCGGGCAGCAGGGTCAGCGAGCCGAGCAGCACCATCGCGACCGTGACGGCGGCCGCGATGGCCACGCCGTTCATCAGGGATTCGCGCAGCACCAGCAGCCCGAGCATCCCGATGATCACGGTCGTGCCCGCGACCAGGACGGTGCGGCCCGCGGTCCGCATGGCCAGCACGGCGGCGTCCTCCGGCGCGCGGCCGCTGCGCAGCCCCTCGCGGAACCGGGTGACGATGAACAGCGCGTAGTCCACGCCCACCCCGAGGCCGATCATGGACGCGATGATGGGGGAGAACGCCGGTGCCGGGAAGATGTGCCCGAGCAGCGCGATCAGGGACAGCCCGGCGCCGATGCCGAGCACCGCGGTGAGCACGGGCAGCCCCATGGCCAGCAGCGAGCCGAACGCGATCAGTAGCACGATGGCGGCAGCCAGCACGCCGATGCCCTCGCTCGGCCCGCCGTACGGCGTCTCGGCCTGGTCGACCACGTCGCCGCCCAGCGCGAACGTGACGCCGTGCCCGGACGCGGCCCGCGCGTCGTGCATCAGCGACAGCGCCTCGGCGTTGCTGATGCTGGTGCCCGGCACGCCGAACTGGACGGTGGCGAACGCGATGTGCCCGTCGGCCGAGATCTGCCCCGGCACCTGGTACGGGCTGCCTACCGCGGTGACGTGCGCGGCGCGGCTGAACGGGACCAGCGCGCTGGTCACCCGGGCCCGGACGGCCGGGGAGCCGACCGGCGCGGTGGACCGGATGGCCAGCGTCAGCGTGTCCCCGGACTGCCGGTGGAAGTGCTGGTTCAGCAGGGTCTGCCCGGGATCGTTGCCGGTGAAGTTGTTCTGGGCTGGCGCTCCGAAGCCGGTCCACAGGGTGATCAGGCAGGCCACCCCGACGAGCCAGCCGACCAGGGTGAGCCAGCGGTGCCGGTAGCAGGCGCGCCCGAGTGTGCCCAGGATTCCGGGACGGAGCGTTCCCGGCGTCCCGCCAGGGCGGAGCGCGGTGGATGAGCCAGGCATGTCGGTCTCCTACGAGCCGGTGGACTGATGGCTCTTCCGATCCTGCTGGCCAGCGGCGCCCGGCACGTCCTGCTGGTGGAGGCAGTTGACCGCCGTCAGGCTGGCCCGGCGTACTCCGCGTGGAGTAGCCGCCCTGCTCCCGGCGAAGGCAGTGCCCAGGTCAGGAGCAGGCCAGCACGGACTGCGGGAACCCGGGCCGCGGATGCCGGATGTGCAGCGTGTTGCCGTGCACCTTGAGGAACAGGGTGATCAGCCAGCTGTCGCAACTGGCACCGTCCGGGCTGCTGGCCGGATTCTGGTGGCTGATGAACGCCACCGTCGCGGCCAGGCCGTGCGGCCCGGTCGCGACGAGCTGGGCCAGCGTGGCCCCGGAGTCGAACGTGCCCGCGTAGCCGCTGCCGAAGTGGGTCATCATGCGCTGGATGGACGGGACGAACAGGCTCTGGTACTCGGCGAAGTTCTGGTCGTTGATCGACTCGAAATACGTGGTCAGCAGCGCCACCACCTGGCGCACCTGGGGCCCGTGGAGGGCCTGCGGGCCGACCGCCACCACCGCGTTCCCGACCGGGGCGGGCGGCGCCGGCCGGTGCGTCGCGGACGGCGCCGCGGACCTGGCCGGCCGGGGCAGCGGCGCGGCCGAGCCGTGCGCAGCGGGCTGCGTCGATCCCCGGTGCCCGGTCCCGGCGGCCAGCCCGGCCCGG
>DATCUG010000269.1:0-3281 GCA_036567525.1 Streptosporangiaceae bacterium
CCCCCGGGGGCGGCGGGCCGGCCGGCCCCGGTGCCGCCCCGGTCGGCGCGGGCCAGGGCCGCCCGGGCGGCCATCTTCGCGACGTTCCCGTACCCGCGCCGGCTCCGGCTGCTCACCGGGCCGCTGAAGCTGGCCCAGCGCACCGGGCTGAAGCAGCGGATCGGCCGTAGCCCGCTGGCCGGCCGGCTGGCGCCCGAGCTGGTCGCCTCGCTCCGGGTGGCCCCGGCTCCCGGCAACGGGCAGCACCGGCTGGCCGCGGGCCGGGTGCCCGCCGAGGGGCCGCGCCGCGCGGTGGTGGGCATGCTCACCGGCTGCGTGCAGCAGGTGTTCTTCCCCGGGGTGAACGAGGCGACCGCACGGTTGCTGGCCGCCGAAGGGTGCGACGTGGTCATCCCGGCCGGGCAGGGCTGCTGCGGCGCGCTGTCCCTGCACAGCGGGCGGATGGCCGAGGCGGGCCGGTTCGCCCGGCGCACCATCGCCGCGTTCGAGGCCGCGAACGTGGACGTGATCGTGGTGAACTCGGCCGGCTGCGGGTCGGCCATGAAGGAGTACGGCGAGCTGCTGCGGACCGCGGACGAGGGGCTGGACGGCGGTGACTGGGCGGTCCGGGCGGCCCAGGCGGCGGCCAAGGTCCGTGACCTCAGCGAGTACCTGGCCGAACTGGCGGCCAGCGACGAGGGAGCGCGCGGCGCCCGGCACCCGCTGCCGGTCACCGTGGCCTACCACGACGCCTGCCACCTGGGGCACGCGCAGCGGATCAAGCAGCCACCCCGCGACCTGCTCCGGGCCATCCCGGAACTGCGGCTGGCCGAGCTGGCCGACGGCGGCACCTGCTGCGGCTCGGCCGGGGTGTACAACCTGCTGCAGCCCGAGGCGGCCGCGGAACTGGGCGCGCGCAAGGCGGCGGCGGTGCTGGCCACCGGCGCGCCGCTGGTCGTGTCGGCCAACCCGGGGTGCAGCCTGCAGATCGCGGCGGCCATGACCGCGGCGGGGACGGAGCAGCCGCCCGCCGTGGTGCACATCGCCGAGGTGCTGGACGCGTCGCTGCGCGGCCTGCCGGTGTCCAGCCTGACCGCCCGTACGGCGAGCGCGCCGACGTCGGCCGGGGACTAACCGGCCGGGAGTAACCGGCCGGGAGTAACCGGCCGGGGCTAACCGACCGGGCTGCCGACCAGCCAGCCGGGGTCCAGCTCGCCTTCGGCGACGATGACGGCCGGGCCGGTCAGCCAGCTCGTGTCCGCGTCCAGCCGGACGGTCAGCTCACCGCCGGGCACGGTGACCTGCCAGCTGCCGGTGCCGGGACCGGTGGGGGCGGGGAACCGGGCGGCCGCGGCGGCCGCCGCCGCGACGGCCCCGGTGCCGCAGGACCGGGTCTCCCCACTGCCCCGCTCGTGCACCCGCATGCTGACCGCGGAACTCCCGGTGACCCGGACCAGCTCCACGTTGCCGCCGTCCGGGAAGTCGGCCGGGTCCAGCCCGGGCGGCACCGACAGGTCGAACTTGGCCAGCTTGCCATCCACCAGCAAGGCCAGGTGCGGGTTGCCCACGCTGATCCGCAGCCCTTCCAGCACGGCCCCACCGAGCACGGCCCGGCTGGCCCCGAGCACCGCGACCGGGCCCATGTCCACCGTGATCCGCCCGTCCGGCTCGACGTGCACCTGCCTGACCCCGGCCCGGGTGGCCAGGCTGAATTCCGGTCCGCTGGCCAGGCCGTGTTCCAGCAGGTAGCGGGCGAACACCCGGATGCCGTTGCCGCACATCTCGGCGATGCTGCCGTCCGCGTTGCGGTAGTCCATGAACCATTCCGGCGCGTCGCCACGGCCACCGGGCAGCTCAGCGGTGCGGACCACGCGCAGCACCCCATCGGCGCCCAGGCCGGCCCGCCGGTCGCACAACCGGGTGACCAGGCTGGTCCGCAGGTCGAGAGTGTTGCCGGGGTCGGGCAGGATCACGAAGTCGTTCTCGGTGCCATGCCCCTTACCGAACCGCATGTGCTGATCGTAGCCAGCGCCAGCCGGTGCGGATCCGCCCCGTGCCCCGCGTCCAGCCAGCTCACCCGCGGATCACGGCGGAACCAGGCCTGCTGGCGCCGGGCGAACCGCCGGGTGGCCCTGACCGTCTCGTCGCGGGCCTGCTGCTCGGTCCACTCGCCGGCCAGGAAACGCAGCACCTGCTGGTAGCCGAGCGCCCGGCTGGCCGTCCGTCCGGCCCGCAGGCCTGCCTGGTCAAGCCGGCGCACCTCGGCCACGAAACCGGCCTGCCACATCCGGTCCACCCGCACGGCGATCCGCTCGTCCAGCTCGGCCCGGGGCACCCGCAGCCCGAGGTGCACCGCCGGGTACACCGACTCATACCGGGGCAGCGTGGCGGTGAACGGCCGCCCGGACAGCTCGATGACCTCCAGCGCGCGGACGATACGCCGCCCGTTCGAGGGCAGGATGCCGCGCGCCGCCACCGGGTCCAGCCCGGCCAGCCTGGCGTGCAGCGGTCCCGGGCCGGTGCGGTCCAGCTCCTCCTCCAGCCGCGCCCGCACGGCCGGGTCGGTGCCCGGGAAGTCCAGGTCGTCCAGGGCCGCCCGGAGGTACAGCCCGGATCCGCCGGCCAGGATCGGCACCCGGCCGCGGCCGGCCACCTCGGCGATCGTGGCCCGGGCCAGCCGCTGGTATTCGGCCACGTTCGCCGGGTACCGGACATCCCACACGTCGAGCAGGTGATGCGGGACGCCGCGGCGCTCAGCCACGGTGAGCTTGGCCGTGCCGATGTCCATCCCCGCGTACAGCTGCATCGAGTCCGCGTTGATGATCTCGCCGCCGACGGCTTCGGCCAGCCGCAAAGCCAGCTCGGACTTGCCGGCCGCGGTCGGCCCGAGCACCGCGATCACCCGTTCTGTCACACCGCACAGTCTGCCGCGTTGCCAGCACAGGCCGCGCATCCTGCCTAACGCCAGTGCCGGGTACTGGCGTTAGGCAGGATGGGTGTGGTTCTTACTGGCTCACCCCGGGGATGCCCACGCCTGGCCGGACCACCCGGATATGCAGGTAGCTGGGGCCTCGACGGGAGCACGCGGCGAACCGGAGCGGGATGAACGCGGCGTGGGCGGCGCCCGGCGGGACGACCCGCAGCGCCACCGCGGTGCGCGGCCGGCACTGCCGGGCCGGGAAGTTGCCGGCCTCGGTGATGGTCAGCAGCGCGTGTGCGGTGCCGCCGCGGCGCAGGATGACCAGCCGCGGCCGGGACAGCGGGTCGCGGCCGGCCGGGCGGCCCAGCCGCTGGCCGCGGCG
>DATCUG010000270.1:0-11728 GCA_036567525.1 Streptosporangiaceae bacterium
TTAGGTTGCAGACCAGCCAGCCCACCCCGCCGTAGGCTCGGCCGATGACCAGTTCAGCCACGTTCCGCGCGGACCATGTCGGCATGCGGTGGATGGCATCACCATGGGCACGTTCGACATGCCGTGGCACACCAGCGCCGGGATGACCAAGCTGCCCAGCAAGTCGTTCACGGTCACCGGCCGGCTCAAGCAGCGTGCCCGGCTGGCCGGCGGCGAGGCCGCCTATCTCAAGCGCCTGACCTCCGCCCCGGTCAAGGTGACGCTGATCGCACCTGGGTTCCTGGCCGACCGGTTCTGGCGGGACGGCGAGACCGATCAGTACTACGAGTCGCGGGACGAACTGGCGGCTGAGGTGGCCGCGATCACCCGGGCGGAAATCGAGGCTCTGATCGGCGAGGGCGTTCAGTATGTGCAGGTGGACAATCCTGGCTACGGCGCGTTCCTGGGGGCAGGCGGCCGGCCGGGGTGACCATCGGGCTGCACGTGTGCCGGGGCAATCAGTCCAGCATGTGGCTCGGCGAGGGCGGCTATCTGCCGATCGCGGAGCGGCTGTTCAGCACCGTGCCGGTGGACAGGTTCCTGCTCGAGTACGACGACGACCGGGCCGGCGGGTTCGAGCCGCTGCGCTACGTGCCGGCCGGCACGATGGTGGTGCTCGGCCTGGTCAGTAGCAAGTCGCCGGTGCTGGAAACGGCCGATGGGCTGGCCCGCCGGATCGGCGAGGCGGCCACGTTCACCGACATCGGCCGGCTGGCGCTGAGCCCGCAGTGCGGTTTCGCGTCGGTGGCCGAGGGCGGCAACCAGCTGACCCCCGAGGAGCAGTTCGCCAAGCTCCGCCTGGTGGCCGGCACCGCCCAGGCCGTCTGGGGCCAGGCCGGTTAGAGCCTTAGGACGCGGCGCAGGCCCCGGTCGACCTGGCCCATCAGGGCTGGTGGCAGTGGCCCGGTCTCGTCGTCCAGGTCGGTCTTGTCCAAGGTAACCAGCGCCGTGACGTTGACGACCGAGTCCTTGGGCAGGCCGGACGAAGCAGCGGGCAGGAAGACGTTTCCCGGCATGGCGGCCAGGCCCGTATTGGATGTGATCACGGCGGCCAGCGCAGTGTTCAGCCGGCTCTCGTTGAATGGGTCGGCCTGGATAACGAGGACGGGGCGCCGTTTCGCCGGCCTGCTGCCCCGCGGCTCGCCCAGGTCAGCCCAGTAGATGCTGCCGCGGCGGATCACCAATCATCCCCGGCGGCCAGCCGCTCGCGGCCAGCCTGAGCCGCGACCGCTGCCGACTCGTCCTGCCCAGTGGTTTCGAGTGCGTCGTTGACCTGCTGGGTCAGTGACCGCGAAGCTAGTTCGTCCAAGTAGCGGCGAGCGGCACGGGAGAAGAACTCGGACCTGCTGATACCTAGCTCGGCCGCCTGTTTGGTGGCCTGCTCGAAGGTGTCATCCGGCACCGAAATCGCTGTCTTCACCCTCATAGTATAACCGGGTAATACCACCACGTCGGGTTAGCTGGCGGAGCCGCCGGTGGCTAGCCGCATCAGGTCGGTATCCAGGTCGATGGCGGTCTCGGTGCCGCCCGCGCTGCCGAACTCGTGCTGATAGCTGGCCCAGGACTCGTCCCGGACCTGGGCCGCGAAACCGCTCTCCATGAGCAGCACCAGCTCGCGGGCGGCCCGGTCGATGCGGGTGTTCAGCGCCGGGTCGGCCCAGTCTTCCGGCGCGGCGAACAGCGAGGTGGGCACCGTCATCGCGCGCAGGTAGGCGAACATCGGGCGCATCTGGTCGTCGGCCACCAGGGCGTGCCGGGCGGTGCCGGCGGTGGCGGCCAGCACGACCGGCTTGGCGATCAGCAGGTCGTTGTCCAGCACATGGAAGAACGAGCTGAACAGGCCGCTCGGGCCGGCCTTGTACACCGGGGCGGCGGCGATGATCCCGTCGGCTTCGCCGAGCGCCGTGATGGCCGCCTGCAGCGTGGGCGTGATCAGCTGGGAGACCAGTGCGGTGGAGATGTCCGCCGCGATCTCGCGCAGCTCGATGGTGCGGACCGTCACCGTGTTCCCGGTCCGGGCGGCCAGCTCGCTAACGCGCTGCGCGGTGCGGTCGGCCAGCAGCCGGGTCGACGACGGGTCGCTGGTGCCGGCGCTGACCACCACGAGCCGGAATGGCGGCCGCTGCTCCGTACTGGCGTTCATCAAAGAAGGTCCTCGTCTTGGGTCAGGCTGGCCTGGGCGGCCAGTTTCCGGCTGAGCGTTTCGAGCTGGCGCAGCTCGCCGGGGGTCAGCCCGGCGGTCATGGCCCGGGCCACGCTGCGCCCGTGCTGGCGGCCGACCTGGCGCTGCACCGCCCGGCCGGCCTCGGTGAGGGCCAGCCGGACGCCGCGGCCGTCGGCTGGATCTGACTGCCGGGCCAGCAGGCCGCGGTCGGCCAGCCGGTCGACCAGCCGGGACAGGGCCGGCTGGCTGAGCAGCACGTGCCGGTTCAGCTCCCTGATCCGCACCGGCCCGGGGCACTTGGACAGCGTGTACAGCACGTCGTACTCCCGCATCGAGACATCGGCCCAGATGTCCTCGGCGGCGAACTGCTTCATCAGCACGGCGTGGGCGTTCAGCATGGCTTCCCAGGCGTCGTTGGCGGTGTGCCGGTGGTCCGCCATCACAGCTCCGGGTGCTCCGTCCCGGCCTCAGCCGGGGAGTCCTGGTAGGGCGACCCACCGGTGACGTTGTCGCCGCGGTTGGCGTTCGGCCGCGGCTGGCGGGCCGGCTGGTCGCCGTACTTGGCCCGGACCAGGCTGGCGTGCGTGGGCGCCTCGGGGGTGGCCGGGTCCTGCCGGGCCGCGATCTCCTTGCGCAGCACCGGCACGACCTCCTCGCCGAGCAGGTCAAGCTGGTCCAGCACGGTCTTCAGCGGCAGGCCGGCGTGGTCCATCAGGAACAGCTGGCGCTGGTAGTCGCCGAAGTGCTCGCGGAACGTCAGCGTCTTGTCGATGACTTCCTGCGGGCTGCCCACCGACAGCGGGGTCATCCGCATGAAGTCCTCCATCGACGGCCCGTGCCCGTACACCGGCGCTTCATTGAAGTACGGCCGGAACTCCCGGATGGCGTCCTGCGAGTTCCGCGCGATGAACGCCTGGCCGCCCAGGCCGACGACGGCCTGCTGCTCGGTGCCGTGCCCGTAGTGCGCGTACCGCTGCCGGTAGAACCTGATCAGCCGCTGGTAGTGCTCCTTGGGCCAGAAGATGTTGTTGGCGAAGAACCCGTCGCCGTAGTACGCGGCCTGCTCGGCGATCTCCGGGGTGCGGATCGAGCCGTGCCACACGAACGGCGGCACGTCGTCCAGCGGCCGCGGGATCGAGGTGAAACCCTGCAGCGGGGTGCGGAACTTGCCCTGCCAGTCCACCACGTCCTCACGCCACAGCCGGTGCAGCAGGTTGTAGTTCTCCAGCGCCAGCGGCAGGCCCTGCCGGATGTCCTGGCCGAACCACGGGTACACCGGGGCGGTGTTGCCGCGGCCGAGCATCAGGTCCATCCGGCCCTTGGACAGGTGCTGCAGCATCGCGTACTCCTCGGCGATGCGCACCGGGTCGTTCGTCGTGATCAGCGTGGTCGCGGTGGTCACGATCAGCTTCCTGGTGGTGGCGGCGATGTAGGCCAGCAGCGTGGTCGGCGAGGACGAGAAGAACGGCGGGTTGTGGTGCTCGCCGATCGCGAACACGTCGAGCCCGACCTCCTCGGTCTTCTGCGCGATCTGGGTGATCGCATCGATCCGTTCGGCCTCGCTGGGCGTCTCGCCCGACACCGGGTCCCGGGTGATGTCACTGACCGAGAAGATCCCGAACTGCATGCCTGCTCCTAGGTATATGCGTTTGCATGTATCTCCAACAGCGCCGCGGCTGGGGTATTCCCTTGCGTATGGCAACCTTCGTGCTGATTCACGGCGCCGGTGACTCCGGCTGGTACTGGCATCTGGTGCAGGCGGAACTCGAAGCCCGGGGGCACCAGTCGATCGCCCCTGACCTGCCCTGCGACAACGCCACGGCCAGCCTGGACGACTACGTGGCCGCGGTGGCCGATGCGGCCGCCGGCCAGCGGGACCTGGTACTCGTGGCCCAGTCCTACGGTGCGTTCACCGCCACCCTGGCGGCCAGCCGGCTCGGCGCGCGGCTGCTCGTGCTGCTGGCCGGCATGATCCCGGCCCCCGGCGAGACCCCGGCCCAGTGGTGGGAGCGGACCGGCTACCAGCAGGCCGCCGCCGAGCAGGCCAGGCTGGACGGCGGCCAGACCGGGAACGACGACCCGCTGATCAGCTACTACAACGGGGTGCCGCGCGCGCTGGCCGAGGAGGCGCTGCGCCGGGGCGGGCGCGGGGAATCCTCCGTGGTCTGGGATACGCCCTGGCCCCTCGATACCTGGCCGGATGTGCCGACCAAGTTCATCCTGGGCCAGGATGATCGCTTCTTCCCGGCCGCCTTCCTGCGGCGGGTGGCCCAGGAGCGCCTCGGCATCGTCCCGGACGAGGTTCCGGGCTGTCACTGCGCCGCGCTCAGCCACCCGAGGGAACTCAGCGACCTCCTCGTGAGCTACCTCCACTGACTTGCATACTCATGCATCGTGCGGCATACTTTTGCGAGTGTCTAAGGTCATTACTTCCCTGCCTATCGGCGAGCGGGTCGGCATTGCGTTCTCCGGCGGGCTCGACACCTCGGTCGCCGTCGGATGGATGCGCGACAAGGGTGCGGTGCCCTGCACCTACACCGCCGACCTGGGGCAGTACGACGAGGACGACATCGACTCGGTGCCCGGCCGGGCCAAACTGTACGGCGCCGAGATCGCCCGGCTGGTGGACTGCCGGGCCGCCCTGGTCGAGGAAGGGCTGGCCGCGCTGGCCTGCGGCGCGTTCCACATCCGGTCCGGCGGCCGGAGCTACTTCAACACCACCCCGCTGGGCCGCGCCGTCACCGGCACCCTGCTGGTCCGGGCCATGCTCGAAGACGACGTGCAGATCTGGGGCGACGGCTCCACGTTCAAGGGCAACGACATCGAGCGGTTCTACCGCTACGGCTTGCTGGCCAACCCCAACCTGCGCATCTACAAGCCGTGGCTGGACGCCGCGTTCGTCGGCGAGCTGGGCGGCCGCCAGGAGATGAGCGCCTGGCTGCTGGAGCACGACCTGCCCTACCGGGACAGCGCGGACAAGGCCTACTCGACCGACGCGAACATCTGGGGGGCCACCCACGAGGCCAAGACCCTGGAGCACCTCAGCAACGGGATCGAGACGGTCGAGCCGATCATGGGGGTACGGTTCTGGGACCCGGCGGTCACCATCGAGCCGGAGGACGTCACGATCGGCTTCGAGCGGGGCCGCCCGGTGACCATCAACGGGGCGCACTTCGGCAGCCCCATCGACCTGGTGCTGCGGGCCAACGAGATCGGCGGCCGGCACGGCCTGGGCATGTCCGACCAGATCGAGAACCGGATCATCGAGGCCAAGAGCCGCGGCATCTACGAGGCGCCCGGCATGGCACTGCTGCACGCCGCCTACGAACGCCTGGTCAACGCGATCCACAACGAGGACACGCTGGCCAACTACCACGCCGAGGGCCGCCGCCTGGGCCGGCTGATGTACGAAGGCCGCTGGCTCGACCCGCAGGCGCTGATGCTCCGCGAGTCGCTGCAGCGCTGGGTCGGCGCGGCCGTCACCGGCCAGGTCACGCTGCGGCTGCGCCGCGGCGAGGACTACTCGATCCTGGACACCACCGGTCCCGCGTTCAGCTACCACCCGGACAAGCTGTCCATGGAGCGCACCGAGGATTCCGCGTTCGGCCCGCTGGACCGGATCGGCCAGCTCACCATGCGCAACCTGGACATCGCCGACTCCCGGGCCAAGCTGGAGCAGTACGCCGGCCTGGGCATGGTGGGCAGCGCGCATGCTGAGCTGATCGGGACGGGGGCCGGGCTGGTCGGCGAGATGGCGCGCGGCGGCGCCGAGGCGATCGCGTCCCGCGGCGCGGTGGACACCGACGACGAGTTCCTGGACCGTGCCGCGATGGAGTCCGGCACCGACTAGGCCTGAGCTGGCCTGCTTGACCGCGCCCCGGCGGCCGGCTGAGCTCAGACCATGGCGCGCAGAACCGTCGGCATCGTGATGAACGGCGTCACCGGCCGGATGGGCTACAACCAGCACCTGGTCCGCTCCATCCTGGCCCTCCGCGAGCAGGGCGGCCTCCCGCTGGCCGACGGCACGCTGATCTGGCCGGAACCGGTGCTGGTCGGCCGCAGCGCCGAAAAACTCAAGCCGATTGCCGAACGCCATCAACTGGCGAACTGGACGACCGACCTGGACTCGGCGCTGGCCGACCCGGGTAATGAGATTTACTTCGACGCACAGCTCACTCAGCTCCGGGCCGCCGCCGTGCGACGGGCGCTCGCCGCGGGCAAGCACGTGTACGTGGAAAAGCCGGTCGCCGCGACGCTGCCGGAGGCGCTGGAACTGGCCCGGCTGGCTCAGCAGGCCGGGCTGCGGGCCGGGGTGGTCCAGGACAAGATCTTCCTGCCCGGCCTGATCAAGTTGCGGCGGCTGGTCGACGCGGGGTTCTTCGGCCGGATCCTGTCGGTGCGCGGCGAGTTCGGCTACTGGGTGTTCGAAGGTGACTGGCAGCAGGCGCAGCGGCCGTCCTGGAACTACCGGGCCGCCGACGGCGGCGGGATCGTGCTGGACATGTTCCCGCACTGGCAGTACGTGCTGGAGCGGCTGGTCGGCCCGGTCCGCTCGGTGTACGCGCATTCGGTGACCCACCTGCCGCAGCGCTGGGACGAGCAGGGCCAGCCCTATCCGGCCGACGCCGACGACGCCGCCTACGCGGTGTTCGAGCTGGACGGCGGCGTGGTCGCGCAGATCAACTCGTCCTGGGCGGTCCGGGTGCACCGGGACGAGCTGGTCGAGTTCCAGATCGACGGCACCGAAGGCAGCGCGGTGGCCGGATTGCGGGATTGCGTGTTCCAGCACCGGGCGGGCACGCCCAAACCGGTCTGGAATCCCGACATCCCGAACACGGAGCCGTTCCGCGGCCAGTGGCAGCCGGTGCCGGATAACGCCGAGCTGGGCAACGGGTTCAAGGCCGAATGGGAGCTGTTCCTGGACCACGTGGTCAGCGGCGCGCCGTTCCGGTATGACCTGCTGGCCGGGGCGCGCGGTGTGCAGCTGGCCGAGCTGGGCCTGGCTTCGGCCCGCGAGGGCCGCCGGATGGCGGTGCCGGAGCTGAGCCTGTGATGCCTGGGCTGGCCGTGCCGCTGCCGTTGCCCGGCGGCGTTGCGGAGTACCAGGTGCCGGCGCAGCGGGACTGGCCGGACCATGCCGCACCCGCGCGGTCCCGGATCGTGTTCGCCGCCGCGCACGTGGTGGGCGAGGCCACCGCCGGCCCGGCCGGGCCCGCCCGGCTGGACTGGGACGCCACGCTGCGGTTCCGGCACCGGCTGTGGTCGCTGGGCCTGGGTGTGGCCGATGCGCTGGACACCGCCCAGCGCGGCATGGGCCTGGACTGGCCGGCCGCCCGGGAGCTGATCCGCCGCAGCGGGGCCGAGGCGCAGGCGGTAGGCGGCCGCCTGTGCTGCGGCGCGGGCACCGATCAGCTGCCTGTGGGCCGGGCTGGGCTAGGCGGCATCGTGGCCGCCTATGAGGAGCAACTGGAGGCGGTCGAGCAGGCCGGGGCGCAGCCGGTGCTGATGTGCAGCCGGGCGCTGGCCGCGTCGGCCCGCGGCCCGGACGACTACGCCAAGGTGTACGGCACGCTGCTCCGCCAGGTGACCCAGCCGGTCATCCTGCACTGGCTGGGCGACATGTTCGACCCGGCGCTGCACGGCTACTGGGGCAGCCCCGACCTCGGCGTGGCCACCGAGCAGGTGCTGGCCATCGTGGCCGAGCACGCGGACCAGGTGGATGGCATCAAGGTGTCGCTGCTGGACGCGGAGCGGGAGGTGGCGCTGCGCCGCCGGCTGCCGCCCGGCGTCCGGCTGTACACCGGCGACGACTTCAACTTCGCGCCGCTGATCGGCGGGGATGGGGAGGGGTTCAGCGACGCGCTGCTCGGTGTGTTCGACCCGCTGGCCGCCCCGGCGGCGGTGGCTCTCGGGCGGCTGGACGCGGGGGACGTGGCCGGTTTCCGCGCCGTGCTGGACCCGCTGGTGCCGCTGGCCCGGCACATCTTCGCCGCGCCCACCCAGTACTACAAGACCGGGGTGGTGTTCCTGGCCTGGCTGTCCGGCTATCAGGATCACTTCGTCATGCTGGGCGGGCAGCAGACCGGCCGGGACCAGGCTCACCTGGCGGAACTGTTCCGGCTGGCCGCGGACGCCGGCCTGTTCCCGGACGCCGGGCTGGCCGCTGCGCGGATGCGCCGATTCCTCGATGGCTGACTTCGCGGCCGGCCACGGGCTGGGCCGGCTCTCGCTGAACGTGTGGACGACGAAGGGCTGGTCGCTGCGCGAGGCGGTGCACGGCTGTGTGCGGGCCGGGGTGCCCGGCATCGGGCTGTGGCGGGACAAGGTGGCCGAGGTTGGAGTGGACGAGGCGGCCCGGCTGGTCAGGGGCGGCGGGCTGACCGTGACCAGCCTGTGCCGCGGCGGGTTCTTCACCGGCGACGCGGCGCACCGGGCCGCCGCGGCGGCGGACAACCGGCGGGCCGTGGACGAGGCCCGTGCGCTGGGTACCGACGTGCTGGTGCTGGTGGTCGGCGGGCTGCCGCCGGGCAGCACCGACCTGGCCGGGGCGCGGGCCCAAGTGGCCGACGGCATCGCCGCACTCGCCCCGTACGCGGCGGAGCAGGGCGTCCGGCTGGCCATCGAGCCGCTGCACCCGATGTTCTGCGCCGACCGGGCCGTGATCAGCACGCTCGGCCAGGCGCTGGACCTGGCCGAGCAGATCGAGCCGGACAGTGCGGGGACGCCGGCCATCGGGGTGTGCCTGGACACCTATCACGTGTGGTGGGACCCGGACCTGCTGGCCCAGATCAGCCGGGCCGGGCCCCGGATCTTCGCGTTCCAGGTGTGCGACTTCCTGGTCCCGATCCCGCCGGTCGCGCTGCTCGGCCGCGGGCATGTCGGCGATGGGGTGATCGACATACCGGCGCTGACCCGCGCGGTCCTCGCGGCTGGCTACCCCGGCCTGATCGAGGTGGAGATCTTCAATCAGGAGGTGTGGGATAGCCCCGGCGAGCAGACCCTGCGCACCGTCATCGACCGGCACCGCCGCTACCTGTCCGCGCTCACGGACGGCGTGCGTCCAGGACCGTGCTGACCCGTCCGGTGTCGATGTCGTACACGTGACCGGACACGCTCACCTTCGGCGACAGCACCGGTGACCCGAGCAGCCGCTCGACGTCGGTCTTGACCGTGAGGTGCGGGTCGGTCACCGCTTCGGCTTCCAGGGCGGCCTCGGCCACGCCGGTCGCCGCGGCCGCCTGCTGCCGGAAGCCCGGGTCGGCCAGGAAGCTGGTGCCGCACTGGGTGTGGTGCATGATCGCGACTTCGAACAGCCGGTCGTCGTCGAGCTGCCCGGCGAAAACCTGCTCGGCCAGGAACGCCAGGTAGGCGATGTCCTCGATGACGGCCTGGGTGACACGGCCGCCCGCGTTGCGGATCACTGGCGCGTCGCCCAGTTGCAGCCCGAGCACGATGGCCGGGTCGACCCGGTGGTCCAGGCAGGTGACGAGGAGCACTTGTGCGGCTGGCGGGGCCAGGGCCGCTGGGGTGTAGCTGGCCGCGAACTTCTCGTTGCGTTGCAGTAGTGGAGTCATCCTGGTCATGGCGATTCCGTTCCCTGGTCGTTTGTGGACGCTGTCCACCATAACTCAGCTTTGTGGACGCTGTCCACTTTGCTAGGCTGTCGCCGTGACGGCCAGCCCGGCAACCCCAGAGAAGACCCAGGCCGCGCGCCGACGGCGGCCGCGCGGCGCGGTGCGCGACGGGCTGGTCGCGGCCGGGCTGGAGCTGGCCCGGACCGGCGGCCCGGATGCGGTGGTGCTCCGCGAAGCGACCCGGATGGTCGGCGTGGTGCCCAACGCCGCCTACCGGCACTTCGCCGGCCGGGACGAGCTGCTGGCTGCGGTGTGCGCGGCCGCCATGAACGAGCTGGCCGACCGGATGGCCGCGGGGGTCAGCCGGGTGCGCGGCAAGTACGGCGATCCCGGTGCTGCCCGCCGCCGGCTGAACGCGATCGGTACCGCGTACCTGGAGTTCGCCCGCCAGGAACCGGGCTGGTTCGCCACCGCGTTCGCGCTGCCGCAACGCCATGATTACGACACCCCGGCCGGCGACGGGTCCGGGCCGGACCGCTCGCCGCTGGGTCAGCTCCGCACCGCGCTCGATGAGCTGGTCGATGCCGGCCTGCTGGCCCGGGAGCGCCGCACCGGCATCGAGTACCCGATCTGGTCCACCGTGCACGGACTGGCCGTGCTGACCGGCCAGGGACCACTGCGCGACGTACCCGACGCCACCCGGCGGCGCATCGAGGAGCTCACGTCCGCCTTCATCGGCTATGGCCTGACCTGAGCCAGCCGGCCACGTCAGGCGTCCGCGCCGCGCGGGAGGCCGAGCGTGGCCAGCAGGTCCTCGTGGAACTGGATCCAGACGGTATGGCAGGAGTCCCGGTCATGGCCGTCCACCCAGCCACGCTGCCCGCGCTCCGCCTTGGCCAGCGCGCCGCAGTACCGGTCGGCGTAGCCGTCGAACCGGGCCAGGCCCGCCGCGAGCTGCGCGCATAGCTCGCGGAATGATGTGCCCACCGAGGCCAGCGTGCGCAGCACGCGTTCGTCCCAGCGCCAGTCGCTGTGATCGTTGAACGCCATCGGGTCGGCCGGTGTCGGCCGGATCTGCCAGTTGGTGCACGCGGTGCCGAGCCGCTGGTTGAGCGGGCGGAACGCGGTGTGCACGGCGCTGACCGTATCGCGCACTCCGGCCCGGTCGAGCTCGGCGGCCAGCCGCCGCTCGTTCTCCAGCTGGCCCGCCTCGGTGAGGGACCAGCCCGTCGAGCCGGCGAAGCTCAGCCGGCTGACCCAGCCCCGGGCCTCGAAGTCCAGCAGCGACTCCCCGGCCGCGATCACGTCCAGCTGGAACCGGCTGGCCAGCCGCGCGGTGGTTGGGAAGCCCAGCACCCGGACCCCGTGCAGGGCCAGGTCGTCCGGCGCCGATTGATAGGCCACGTCACGAGCTCCCTGGTCCCGGGCGCTCAGCGTGCCCGGCGCGGCCGGTGATCCGGCCGAACCGCTGCTGGGCCGCTTGGGGTGAGCCCAGCCCCATCGCCTGGGAGATCTGCGACCAGGACAGCCCGTGCGCCCGCGCGGTGAACAGCAGCGCCGCCTCGGTCTGGTCCACCTCGGCCCGGGCGGCGGGCAGCAGGGCCAGCGCGGCCAGCAGGTCGTCCGCGCCGGTACCAGCATGGCCGCCTGACGCGGCCGCTCCCGGATCGCCGCCCGTAGCGCGCGTCACGCCTCCAGCCAGGCCGGGCTGGCTGCGCCACAGGGCGAACTGGATCAGCTCGGCCGCGGCCGGCGGCTGCCGCCCGGCCTGCCACGGCATCCGGGGCAGTGCCGCCGCGCCCGCACCCAGCAACCGCTGCCGCGCCCCGGCCTCCCGCCCCGCCTGCTCATAGTCCGGGTCCTGCCGTGTCATGCCCGCACCGTAGGTAATCAACATGCTGTTGTCAACACAATGTTGAAACCAGATAGCGGTGTACATCAGTGCCCTTCC
>DATCUG010000271.1:0-2587 GCA_036567525.1 Streptosporangiaceae bacterium
CGGCCGCGGCCGCCCGGGTAGCCGGGCTGGTCTGCGCGTCGGTCAGCACCAGCGGCCTGCCCTACACGCTGACCCCGTCGGCCGGCCAGCCGGCCACGCTGCCCGAACTGCTCGACGCCCCGCCCATGGACCCCGGGCCCGGCCTGGCCGGCCCGGCGGGCACATTCCCGGTCTACGGCAGTACTGCGCTGCTGGCCGCGCTGGCCCAGCCGCCGGAAACCGAGGTGCCCGGCGTCCGGCTGGTGCTGCGGCCGGACTTCGACGTGACGGTGGAGCAGAGCGCGGACCCGGCTGATCCGGCGCCGGCCGCGGTGCGCCTGGGCACCGTGCTGGACCGCAACGGCAGTCCGGCCGGGCATTTTTCGCTGCCGACGGCGTCGCTGAACCGGCACGTGTTTGTCTGCGGGGCGACCGGCGCCGGGAAGTCGCAGACCGTGCGGGCGTTGCTGGAAGCCGCGTCAGCGGCACGGCTGCCCTGGCTGGTCGTCGAGCCGGCCAAGAGCGAGTACCGGTTGATGGCCGTTCGGCTCAATGGTGTTGAGGTGGTGCGGATCCGGCCTGGGGAGGCGGATCAGGTCGCGGCCGGGATCAACCCGCTGGCGCCCGCGGCCGGCCCGGACGGTCAGCGGTTCCCGCTGCAGACGCACGCGGACCTGGTCCGGGCGCTGTTCCTGGCTTCGTTCGCGGCGGAGGAGCCATTCCCGCAGGTGCTGTCCGCGGCGGTGACCCGGGTGTACGAGCAGGCCGGCTGGGATCTGGCGCTCGGCGAGCCGGCCGCGCCCGGCGGCCAGCCGGCCTACCCGGCGCTGGGTGACCTGCAGGCGGCGGCCGAGCGGGTGGTGTCAGAGATCGGGTACGGCCGGGAAATCACCGACAACGTGCGCGGGTTCATCCGGGTCCGGCTGTCCAGCCTGCGGCTGGGCACCACCGGGCGGTTCTTCGAGGGCGGGCACCCGATCGACTTCGGGCGGCTGCTGGACCGGAACGTGGTGTTCGAGATCGAGGACGTCGGCGACGACCGGGACAAGGCGTTCCTGATGGGCACGGTGCTCATCCAGCTGACCGAGCACCTGCGGCTGCGGGCCCGGTCTGGCCCGGCCGCTGGCGCCCCGGCCGGGCTGCGGCACCTGTCGGTGTTCGAGGAGGCGCACCGGCTGCTCCGGCGGCCGGACGGCGCGGCGGGCGGGACCGGGGCGGCGGCGCACGCGGTGGAGATGTTCGCCGGGCTGCTGGCCGAGATCCGGGCCTACGGTGAGGGCCTGGTCATCGCCGAGCAGATCCCGGCCAAGCTGATCCCGGACGCGATCAAGAACACCGCCGTCAAGGTCGTGCACCGGCTGCCCGCGGCTGACGACCGGGAGACGGTCGGCGCGACCATGAACCTGACCGACGCGCAATCGCGGTACCTGGTCACTCTGCCACCCGGCCAGGCCGCGGTGTTCACCGACGGGATGGACTTCCCGGTGCTGGCGGCGATGCCGGACGGGACGGCCCGGGAAGCCGCTGGCCATGCGGAGACGGCGTCGCCGGGAGTTGTGGTTTCGCCGCGCTCGGGCACCTGCGGGGCCGACTGCCAGGCCGCGCCGTGCACGCTGCGGGACATGCGGGCCGCGCAGCGCTTCCTGGACGAGACGCCCGCGCTGGTGCTGTGGGCCGAACTAGCCGTGCTGGCCCACCTGACCGGCTGGCTCATGCCGCTCCCCGCGGCCGGCAGTGACATGGCGTCCCAGCTGGCTAGCCGGGCCGGGTCGGGTGGGCCGGCCCGGCTCCTCGACTGCGCGGTGTCGCATGCGGTGGACGCGGCGGTCGCCTGCCGGGTGAGCGTGAGCTCCGCGCGGGTCAGCCCCGGCGCACTCTCGGCTCACCTAGCGGCCGCGCTGCGCCGGGGGATCGCGGACCGCGGCCGGGAGTGCTCCTTCCCTGAGCCTCAGTGGCTGGCACCCGCGTTCCGCTGGGCGCTGATCCTCGATTCGCTCAAGACCCTGGACCGCCGCGAGCCCGGTGCCGCCCGTCATCCCGAATCCGCGTCCTGGGAGCGCTCCTGCGGCGGGCCGATCCCCGGCGAGACCTGCGCCCGCCAGATCGGCGCCGTCCAGCGCTGGTACGACGCCGATCAGCGGAACGTGAGCCGGGTGCGGGGCGTCGCGTTCGGCACTGGTGACCCGTCTGCGGTGGAGCGGTCAGTGGGCGCGCGGGCGGGCGACGAGGACTGGGAACAGCGCCTCTCCGAGGCTCTTGAGCAGTTCCACGACTGCCGCTGGCCCCTCGACTACCTGCGGGGCAATCGGCTTGCCGGAAGTGGGAGGTGAATATGGGCATAGAACGGTTCGAGGACGGCAGCGAGGATCCCAGCCAGGAAGCCAACGCGAACCCGCGCCACGACACAGGCCGTTCCGGCGACACCGGCCGTTCTGGGGACGCCGACCGTTCGGATGACGCTGGCCGTCCCGGCGACACCGGCCGTTCCGAGGACACTGGCCGTTCGGAGGACGCTGGCCGTTCGGAGCAAGTTCCGCGGTCCGGAGACGCTCGCCGCCCGGAAGATCCGACGCCCGATAACTCACCTCTTGAGCCCCCGGCAACGGCA
>DATCUG010000272.1:0-7948 GCA_036567525.1 Streptosporangiaceae bacterium
GCGCCGGTCGTGGTGTTCGACGACGCCGACCTGGCCCGGGCGGCCGAGGGCATCGCCGGGGCGGGCTACTTCAACGCGGGCCAGGACTGCACCGCGGCCACCCGGGTGCTGGCCGGGCCGGGCATCGCCGCCGACCTGACCGCCGCCCTGGCCGCGCAGGCCCGCAACACCAAGGTCGGTGGCCTGGACGTGCCGGACGCCGACTACGGCCCGCTGAACAACCCGAACCAGCTGGCCCGGGTGTCCGGCTTCCTGAGCCGCACGCCAGGGCACGCCGAGGTGGTGACGGGCGGGCACCAGGTCGGGGAGCGCGGCTACTGCTTCGCGCCGACCGTGGTCAGCGGGCTGCGCCAGGATGACGAGATGATCCAGGACGAGATCTTCGGCCCGGTGATCACCGTGCAGCGGTTCAGCTCCGAAGATGAGGCGGTCACCTGGGCCAACGGGGTCAAGTACGGGCTGGCGGCCAGCGTGTGGACCCGGGATCACGGCCGGGCCATGCGGCTGGCCCGGCAGCTCGACTTCGGCGCGGTGTGGATCAACACGCACATCCCGTTCGCGTCCGAGATGCCGCACGGCGGCTTCAAGCACTCCGGCTACGGCAAGGACCTGTCGATGTACGGATTCGAGGACTACACGCGGATCAAGCACGTGATGAGTTTCCTTGGCGGCTAGCGGGTTTTGTTACAGCTGCGTAACCGAATCCGTCGCATTTGCGGGATCTGGCGACGGATTCGGTTGATTTCGTGACCTTCGTCTGCCAGGATCGGGAACCACTCGCTGTAACCGGCGTTCTTACTAGTGGTGGCTGATAACTGATCTCTAGTGGCGATGAGGGGCTTGCGCGTCACATGACGGATACGGACGCATCCGCGGCCGGCCTGCCGCCTGCGACGGCGGCGGAGTCAGCGGCTGACCCGAGCGTTCCGGCCATCGGGCTGGATGAAGTGGTCAAGGAGTTCCACTCCCGGGGCGAGGTGATAACCGCGGTTCGCGGCATCGACCTGGCCATCCGCAAGGGCGAATTCTTCTCCATGCTGGGCCCGTCCGGCTGCGGCAAGACCACCACGATGCGGATGGTGGCCGGCTTCGAGGAGCCCACCCAGGGCACGGTCCGGCTGGATGGCCGGGACGTTACCGGCGCCCCGCCGAACAAGCGCGACGTGAACATGGTGTTCCAGTCCTACGCGCTGTTCCCGCACATGAGCGTGTTCGAGAACGTGGCGTTCGGGCTGCGCCGCAAGAACGTGCCCAAGGACCGGATCACCCAGCAGGTCGGCCAGATGCTGGACATCGTCGACCTGGGCGGCCGGGAGCAGCGCCGGCCGCGTGAGCTGTCCGGCGGCCAGCAGCAGCGGGTCGCGCTGGCCCGGGCGCTGGTCAACCACCCCAAGGCACTGCTGCTCGACGAGCCGCTGGGGGCGCTGGACCTCAAGCTCCGGCAGGCCATGCAGGTCGAGCTCAAGCGCATCCAGCGCGAGGTCGGCATCACGTTCGTCTACGTGACCCACGACCAGAACGAGGCGCTGACCATGTCGGACCGCATCGCGGTGATGAACGACGGGGTCATCGAGCAGCTCGGGCCGCCGCGGGACATCTACGAGCACCCGGCCACCCGGTTCGTAGCCGGGTTCATCGGCACCTCGAACCTGCTCACCGGGACGCTGTCCCGGGTGACCGACGGCACCGGGGTCATCGAGGTCAGCCCGGACGAGCGGATCCTGGTCCCGGCGGCGCACGGCAGCCTGGCCGCGGGCCAGGACGTCGAGCTGACCGTGCGGCCGGAGAAGATCGACCTGGCCACCGGGCCGGGTGCGCCAGGCAGCTGCGCGCTGCGCGGGAAGGTCACCGAGGTGGTCTACCTGGGCACCTCGACCAGCTTCTCAGTCCACACCACGACCGGGGCCGACGTCGTGGTCTTCGAGCAGAACTCCTCATCAGCGAGCAGCACGGTCAGCCGGGGCGACGACATCTGGCTGACCTGGGACCCCCAGCACTCATACCCGATCGGCTAGCCCGGGCCGGTGCCGGCTGGGCCACCGGCCTGGCCGGCCTGGCCGGCCCGGGGGCACGGCGCAGTGGAGGACGATATGGATAACGAGAACGGCATCGACCCGGAGGGCCTTGACCCGTCGATCTGGCGCGGGCTGACCCAGCGCCGGCTGTCGCAGCGCTCCATGACCCGGCGCGAGATGCTGCGTACGGCCGGAGCCGGCGCGGGTGCCCTGGGCATCGGCGCGTTCCTGGCCGCCTGCGGCGTCAAGGGCGCGACCGCCAACAGCAGTGGCTCCACCCCGGCCGGCGGCGTCGGCACGGCTGCGTGGTGGAACAAGCAGAAACTGAATCACAAGGTCAACTTCGGCAACTGGCCGTACTACATCGACGTGCTGAACGGCAAGCACCCGTCGCTGGAGCACTTCACCCAGACCACCGGCATCCAGGTCAACTACACCGAGCCGATCAACGACAACGTGCCGTTCTACGCCAAGATCCGCCCGTCGCTGCAGGCCAAGCAGTACACCGGCTTCGACCTCATCGTGATGACCAACAACAGCCCGCCGCTCGGCTACCTTATGCAGTTCGGCTGGCTCACCCCGCTCGACCGCACGATGATGACGAACTTCAACAAGTACGCCGGGCCGCTGATCAAGAACCCGTCCTGGGACCGGGGTAACAAGTACACGATGGCCTGGCAGTCCGGCTGGACCGCGATCGGCTACAACTCCTCGGTCATCAAGAGCCCGGGGACCAGTGTGGACATCCTGTTCGACAAGAAGTACTCCGGCAAGATCGGCATGATGAGCGACCCGCAGGAGCTGGGCAGCCTCGGGCTGCTGGCCATCGGCGTCGAGCCGGCCACATCCACCGAGTCCGAGTGGGCCAAGGCGGCCAAGAAGCTGCAGCAGCAGAAGAGCGACGGGCTGGTCCGCGCCTACTACGACCAGAGCTACATCGACCACCTGAAGAACGGCGACATCGTCGTCTCCCAGGCCTGGTCGGGCGACATCTTCCAGGCCGACCTGAACAGCAAGTACAAGGACCTCAAGCTGCTCATCCCGAACGAGGGCGGCATGTTCTGGACGGACAACATGTGCATCCCGATGTACAGCCAGAACCCCAAGGACGCCATGACCCTCATGGACTACTACTACTCGCCGCAGTCCCAGGCCGTGGTCGAGTACTACAACGACTACGTCTGCCCGGTGCCGGCGGCCAAGCAGGTGCTGCTGCACCCCACCGGCTGGGCCGCGACGGCGCTGAAGGAAATGAAGCCGTCGATCGGGCTGCCCACGTCGGTGACCGCGAACGCGCCGACGGTGTTCCCGACCCCCGAGTACATCAAGAACTCCCGGCCCTACTACCAGTACAAGAGCCAGGAAGAGCTGAACGCGTGGAACAATCTGTTCTTGCCGATCACCCAGGGCGCGTAACCCGCCGCCGGCCACGGGCCAGGCTGGGCAAGGCGCTCGCGCCGTACCTGCTCAGCCTGCCCGCCGGGCTGTGGCTGCTGGTCCTGTTCCTGATCCCGCTCGTGGTGATGCTGTCGCTGTCGCTGCAGACCTGCAACCAGGGCACCGGTGCCTGCGTGATGACCTGGCACTGGGGCGAGTTCGGATCGCAGCTCAGCCTGTACCACACCCAGTTCGTCACCAGCGTTTACTTCGCTGGCGCGGCCACGGTGATCGATCTGCTGGTGTCCTTCCCGATCGCCTACTGGATCGCGTTCTACGGCGGCACCAGGAAGAACTTCTTCCTGCTCATGCTGCTGGTGCCGTTCTTCGTGTCGTTCGTGATCCGCACCGTGGTATGGGAGTTCATCCTGTCCGACCAGGGCGTCATCCTGGGCAACCTGAAGCACGCGCACCTGCTGCCGCAGAACTTCCACGTGCTGGCCACTGGGTACGCGGTGGTGGCCGGGCTGGCCTACAACTACCTGCCGTTCACCGCGCTGCCGCTGTACGTGGCCATCGAGCGGATCGACAAGCGGGTGCTGGAGGCGGCGTACGACCTCTATGCCACCAGGCGGCAGGCATTCCTCAAGGTGATCCTGCCGCTCACCGTGCCCGGGCTGTTCGCCGCGTTCCTGCTCACGTTCATCCCGGCCCTGGGTGACTACATCAACCAGCAGATCCTGGGCGGCACCAACAACACGATGATCGGCACCGTCATCCAGAACGCGTTCCTGACCAACCTCGATTACGCGGGCGGGTCCGCGCTGTCGGCCATCCTGATGGCCATCGCGCTGGTCGGCATCTTCGCGTACGCCCGGTTGCTCGGCTCCCGGACGATCGAGGAGTACCTGTGACGGCGGCCGTCAGCACCGGAACGGCGGCGGCCCGGGACAGCGCGGGCGCCGGCGGGCGGCCGCGCCGTCGCCGCCGCTGGACCCGGTACATCCTGCCCGCCTACTCCTGGCTGGTCATCGCGTACCTGGTCTTCCCGATCGCCGTGATGGTGCTGTACAGCTTCAACCGGGTGACCACCGGGCTGCCCCAGGTCAGCTTCGCCTGGAACGGGTTCACCACGCAGTGGTACCGGGAATGGAGCAGTATCCCGCAGCTCACCCAGTCGTTCTGGCTGTCCGTCCGGCTGGCCGTGGCCAGCACGGTGCTGGCCACGATCGTGGGCACGCTGCTGGCGCTGGCCCTGGTCCGCTACCGGCCGCCCCGGTTCCGCGGCAAGGGCTTCGTCGAGCAGGTCATGTTCCTCAACATCGCCGCCCCGGAGATCGTGCTCGGCGCGTCCCTGCTCGGCCTGTTCGTCACCATCAACGTGGCCCGCGGCTTCGCCACCCTGCTGCTGGCGCACGTGGCGTTCAGCATCGCGTACGTCGCGATCACGGTCCGGGCCCGGATGGCCGGCTTCGACCGGTCGCTGGAGGAGGCCGCCCAGGACCTGGGGGCCAACGCCTGGGTCACGTTCCGCAAGATCACCCTGCCGCTGATCTTCCCCGGCATCCTGGCCGGCGCGCTGATGGCGTTCGCGCTGTCCATCGACGACTTCGTCACGTCCAACTTCGTCAGCGGATCCGCGGTGCCGTTCCCGGTGTGGGTGTACGGCGCCACCCGGATCGGCATCCCGCCGCAGGTCTTCGTGTTCGGCAGCGCCATCTTCGCAGTGGGAATCCTGTGCGCGCTGGCCAGCATCGTGGTAGGCAGGCGGCAGGCCTAAACGGCCTGGCAGGCGGCAGGCCTCAACGGCCTGGCAGGCGGACGGCCGGGGAGGACGCATGCAGCAGCCGCGGCGTCGTGACGTGCTGGCTCTCGGCGGGCTGGCCGCGGCCGGAGCGGTCCTCGCGGGCTGCGGCGGGGGCGCGCCGCTGCCCACCGCGGTGCAGCCGCGCAGCCCGGTCACGGCGTACTGGGCCCGGCAGCGCCGGCACGGCACGGTGAACTTCGCCAACTGGCCGCTGTACATCGACACCGGGCACAAGACGCTGCAGGAATTCACCGCGACCACCGGTATCACGGTCAACTACTCCGAGGTCATCCAGGAAGTCAGCGACTGGGTCAACAAGATCAGCCCGATCCTCCGCTCGCACCAGTCCATCGGCTACGACCTGATGGTGGTGACCAACGGGTTCTGGTTCTCCGAACTGGTCAGCATGGGTGAGCTGCTGCCGCTGGACCAGAGCATGCTGGAGAACTTCCACAAGTACGCGGCGCCCCGGTTCCAGCACCGCTCGTTCGACCCGGGCAACACGTACAGCATCCCGTGGGCGTCCGGCACCACCGGCATCGCGTGGAACCCGAAGTTCATCCAGGACCCGGTGCACAGCATCAACGCGCTGTGGAACCCGGCCTACCAGGGCCGGGTCGGGATGCTGTCCGACATCCAGGACGTCGGCAACTTCGGCCTGCTCAAGCTGGGCATCGACCCGGAGACGTCCAAACCGGCCGACTGGCAGGCCGCGGGCCGGGTGCTGGCCCAGCAGAAGCACTCCGGCCTGGTCCGCGGCTACTACCAGCAGTCCTACATCGACGAGCTGGTGGCCGGGAACACCTGGATCTCCATGGCCTGGTCCGGCGACATCTTCCAGCAGAACCTGTCCTCCGGCACCGACCTGCGGTTCGTCATCCCGGACGAGGGCGGCACGCTGTGGACGGACAACATGATGATCCCCCGGTACGCGCAGAACCCGGTGGACGCGATGCTGCTGATGGACTGGTACTACCGGCCGCAGATCGCGGCCCAGCTGACCGAGTCGATCAACTACATCAGCGCGGTGCCGGCCGCCCAGCCGCTCATCGCGGCGGCCGCGGCCAAGGCCACCGGCAGCAGCCAGGCGCTGCTGCACGAGGTGGCCACCAGCGAGCTGGTCTGGCCGTCTCCCGCGGACTACAAGCGGCTGTACAACTATCCCGACGTGAGCGGCAAGGCACAGGCTCAGTATGAGTCGATCTTCAATCCAATCATCACCTGATTTACCTAACGCCCCTGCCTGGCCAGCCGCCGTCGGCCCCACCGCGGTCCCACGCGGCCCACGCGGCCCACGCGGTGCGCTGGGGCCGTACCAGCGGGTAATGTTTTCGTTATTCACCAGTATTCGCGCCGGTCGGCGGATAATCGGTGCTAGTGGAACGGGGGAGGTGGGCGATGACCGACGGGTGGCTCGGCGCGCCGCTGCCAGCGGCCCCGGACGAGCCGGTCGACTTCGACACCAGCGTGGCGCACATCGCCCGGGTCTACGACTACTGGCTGGGCGGCAAGGACAACTTCGCCGCCGACCGGGAGGCCGGCGACGAGGCCCTGCAGGCCTACCCGGACCTGGTCTCCTCGGTCCGGGCCAACCGTGCGTTCCTGGCCCGCGGCGTGCGTTACCTGGCCGAGGCCGGGATCCGGCAGTTCCTGGACATCGGCACCGGGATTCCCAGCGCCAACAACACCCACGAGGTGGCCCAGCGGGTCGCCCCGGGCAGCCGCGTGGTCTATGTGGACAACGACCCGATCGTGCTGGCGCACGCCCGCGCCCTGCTGGTCGGCAGCCCAGAGGGGGCGACCGACTACCTCGACGCCGACCTGCGGGACACCGAGAAGATCCTCGAGCATGCGGCCGGTGTGCTCGACTTCTCCCGCCCGGTCGCGGTCATGCTGGTCGCGGTGCTGCACCTGATCGGCCCGGACGACGACCCGTACGGCATCGTCCGCCAGCTGATGGCGGCGGTGCCGCCGGGCAGCTACCTGCTGCTGTCCCACGTGGCCTCGGACATCGAGCCGGAGAAAATGGCCGAGATGGGCAAGCGGCTGAACCGGCTGCTCGCCCAGCGCGGCTGGTACCGGAGCCAGCC
Organism: Streptosporangiaceae bacterium; assembly: GCA_036567525.1. GTDB lineage: Bacteria > Actinomycetota > Actinomycetes > Streptosporangiales > Streptosporangiaceae > RYN-230. Next base: position 7,290 of record DATCUG010000272.1, read on the forward strand.
CGAGGTGGCCGGGCTGTTCGCCGGGCTGGAGCTGGTCGCGCCCGGCATCGTGCCGGTGCAGCACTGGCGGCCGGACTCCGAGATGGAAGCCGCCCGCCGGTCGGCCATGTGGGGCGGTGTCGCCGAGAAGACCCGCTGATCCTGGGCGGCGGCTCAGCCCTGGTGCAGCAGGCGGTCCGCCTGGGCGTGGGTGGCGAAGCCCGGGATCTGGGCCTGGCCGGCGGTTATCGGCGTCTCCACCACCGGGTCCGCGACGACCCGCCCGCCGATGATGATCGCGAGCTGGCAACGCGGGGTGGGCTGGCCAGCCAGCTTCCCGGTGAGCGCCGCGAACTGGCGGGCGTCGGCGGGGCGGAAGCGCAGGTTCAGCGCGTACTGACCGTTGTTGTCCCGGGTGACCCAGGCCGCCCGCACGGTGCTGACCGTCATCCCGGTGCCGGTGAGGTGGAAGCAGCCTGCCTGAGCTGCAGCCGTCTGGCTGGCCGGCCCGGGCACGCCGCTGCTGCCCGGCGGGCAGGCGTGGCCGCTGATGCTGGCCACCTGGCGGAACTGGACCGGGCTGTCCAGGCTGACCGGCAGCGTCGGCCCGGTGAGTACGCCCGGTGACTGGCCCGGGCTGCCCGCCACGGCCAGCGGCAGCGCGATCGCCGCGGCGATCG
>DATCUG010000273.1:0-4247 GCA_036567525.1 Streptosporangiaceae bacterium
CAGGCCGGCCGCGGCGAACGAGTCACCGATCCCGTCGAAGTTCCCCGCGCTGGCCGCCGCCGTGGTGGTGATCCCGACGTTGTCGAACGCCGCCTGCAGGCTCCCGGCTGAGGCGGCCACGGCCGGCGTCCCGCCCCCCAGCGGGATCAGCATGCTTAACGCCAGCGCGCTGCTTACTGCCGCCGCTAGCCGCGCGGCCGGAACGTGGATGCCCATGGCCACCTCCGCCGCACATGCTCCCGCCGGGCCGCGCCGCTGAGGAGAGCCGGAGCCGATTATTTGCAGATATTTTCGGATCTTCCCCGGCATTGCGTGCAACCCCCGGCCGTCCGTCGGCGTGACCGGAAATTGAGTTACACAACTTTTGAATACGACATTGTGCTGCAAACCACGCGGCCGGACCAGGCTGAAGGCCTATCATCGAGCCCATGCGGTCGGCCCGGTCCTTAGCCCTGCACTCCGCGGCCCGGCAGGCCAGCGGGGTACCGGCGGCTGGCCCGGCGATGACCGTGCTCGGCACGATGCTGACCCGGATCGCCGCCATCATCCGCGGTGCGGCCGCGGTCTATGTGCTCGTCCAGCTGGCCATCTGGCACGCCTTCTACCAGGCTGACCCGGCCCACCTCTGGGGGCCGGCGGTCGCGGTGGCGTGGGCCGCCGGGGCGGTCTGGTACCTGCGCCAGCGCCGCCCGCCGTGGCCACTGGTCTGCCTGGACTGGGCGGTGTATGCCCTGCTCGCGGTGACCGCGGGCAGCTGCGTGCCCGCGCCCATCCGCGGCCAGGCGGGCGAGTGGCTGTTCGTCACGGTGGCCAGCGGCCTCATCGTCCAGGTCTGGTTCAGCCCGGCCCGGCTGTCCATGCCGCTGTCCCTCGCGTCCGGGCTGGCGTTCTGGGGCGGCACCGTGCTGGCGCCAATCAGCGGCACTGACCGCGGCGCCCGCGCCGCCACGGTGACGCTGCTGTTCGTCGTGGTCGTCGTGCACTGGTGCGGGCGGCAGCTGCTGTACCGCCGGGCCCGGCGGGCCGACGCCGCCCTGGACGCCGCCGACCGGGATGCCCGGGACCAGTTCGTCATCCTGTCCCGGACCGTCGAGCGGCGGGAACACGACCGGCTGCTGCACGACACCGTGCTGAACACGCTGACCGCGGTGGCCCGGACCGGCTCGGCTGGCGGGGTGGTCAGCCGCTGCCGCCAGGACCTGACCCGGCTACAGCGCGCGCTCAGCGAGCCCGCTGACCCGGCCGGGGCGTTCCGCCGGAATATGGCCGAGCTGGGCGCCGACCTGCAGGCCCTGGCCGACGAGATGCGAGCACGGGGGCTGGCCGTGCAGGTGCGGCTGGTGCCGGATGCGGGACCGCCAGGCTCAGCCGTGCCGGCCCCGGTGGCCGTGGCCATCGTGCACGCCGCCCGGGAGGCGCTGGCCAACGTGGCCGCGCACGCGGGGACCGGCGAGGCGTGGGTCACGGTCCGCCCGCTGGCCGCCGCGCCCGGCGCCGACGCGGGGGTCGAGGTGACGGTGCGGGACGAGGGCGCCGGGTTCGACCCGGCCCGGCTCGGCCCGGCCCGGCTCGGCGTCCGGCGGTCCATCACCGAGCGGGTCACCGACTGGGGTGGCTCGGCCGCGGTGCACTCCGCCCCGGGCGCGGGCACGGTGGTCCGGCTGTGCTGGCCCGCCCAGCCCGAACCAGCGGCGGCCAGCCGGGGAGCGGCCGAATGCTGACCCGGGACGAAACCGCGCTGGCCAGCCGGGCCAGTACGGCCGGCGGGGCGGTCGCGGCTGGCACCGAGTCGGCCGCGCCGCTGTTCGTCGGGGCGCTCGCCGTCGTGCTGCCCAGCGGCATGCTGCTCCAGGTGCTGGCCACGCTGGGCGAGTACCGGCAGCCGCTGGCCGCGGTGGCGGTGTGGCTGGTCATGCTGCTGGCCGCGGCCTGGCTGGTGCCGCGCGCGCTGGACTGGGGCCTGTCCCGGCCGGAGGCGGTGATCGCGATCGTGGCCGCGGTGGCCGCGGTGACCGCGATCGGCCTGGACCGGCGGCAGCACCTGCCGGCCGGGACGCTGGACTGGTCGATCCTCGGCACCCTCTGGCTGCTCGCCCTGGTGGCGCTGAGCCGGTCCGCCTGGCTGTGGGTGCCGGGGGCGGTGGCCGTCTTCGCCGCGCACGCGTTCTTCGTGGTCGACCTGCTCGGCGCGACCCCGCTCGGGCTGGCCCGGGTGGCCGCGGGCGGCTACGCCATGGGGGTGGTGCTGGCCATCTTCGCCGCGCTGCGGCCCACCCTGCGCACCCACTCGGAGATCGCGGTGCGCCGGGCCGAGCTGGGCAGCCGGTCGGCTGCGGAACGGGCCGCGGTGGCCGCCATCCACGCCGACCGCGCGGACCGGATGGCGCTGCTGGAGGCGGAGGCGCTGCCGCTGCTGCGCGGCATCGCCGAGGGCTCGCTCGACCCGGCCGACCCGGCGGTGCGCCGGAAGTGCGCTGAGCACGCGACCACGTTGCGCCGGGCCCTGGTGCGGCGGACCGAGCAGGCCAGCGGGCTGGTGGCCGGGCTGGCGCCCGCGCTGGAGGCCGCCCGGGCCCGGGACATGCCGGTGGAGATCCAGGTCGTCGGCGACCCGGGCCAGCCCGGCCGCGAGGTGGCCCAGGCCACCCTGGCCGCGGTGCAGGCCGTGCTGCGGGCCGTCCCGGCCCAGCCGGTCATCCTCACCGTGCTGAGCGCCGGGGCGGAGGTGGAGCTGTACCTGACCTGCCGGCTGGCCCCGGCTGACCCGGCCGCGGTCCGGGCCGGCGTGGCTGAGCTGGGCCAGGGCGTCCCGGCCGCCGCGGCCTGGCGGGTCACGCTGGATGCCGAGCCGGCCGGCCCGGGCTGCCTGGAGGTCAGCTGGCGGAAGGTGGCCCAGTGACCGAACCGGCCGGTGTGCCGCCGGTCATCGACGTGGCCGCGGTGGACGACCACCCGGTCATCCTGGACGGCCTGGCCGGCTGGGTGGCCGCGCCGGGCAGCGGCATCCGGGTCATCGGCACCGCGGTGTCGGTGGCCGCGCTGCTGGCCGGGCCCGGCCGGGCGGCGGATGTGGTGCTGCTCGACCTGGACCTGGGCGACGGCACCACGGCGGAGCAGAACGTGGCGGAGATCCGCGCGGCCGGGCCGGCCGTCCTGGTGCTATCCGCCTCGGCCCGGCCTGGCACGGTCCGCGACGCGATCCGGGCCGGGGCGCTCGGTTATGTGCTCAAGAACGAGGAGACGGCCGAGGTCCGCGCGGCTATTAAGACGGTGGCGGCCGGAAAGGACTGGATCTCGCCCCGGCTGGCCTACATCTTCGCCACCGACGACGCACCGGACCGGCCCACGCTAAGCGCCCAGGAAACGCGCGCGCTGCGGCTTTACGCCACCGGTATGCCGATGAAGCTGGTGGCCCGGCGGATGTGCATTAGTGAAGAGACGGCTAAACAGTACGTAGGCCGGGTCCGGGAGAAGTACGCTCGCGCCGGACGGGCGGCACCCACTAAATTGGACCTGTACTATCGAGCCGTCGAGGACGGGCATCTCCCCCCTCACCCCTAACCGCGGACCCCCCCTCCCGGCGACAGGGGCAACAGGAGATACCCGTCCTCGACCTTTTTCTTACGTGACGAGATCCTAAGCGGGTCATCTCGGTCACGTCATGACCCCATCTCGGGGGTCACGACCCGCTGCTAGCAGCCTGGCCATTCAGCCGAGCCTTTAGGCAAGCATACTCTTACCGTCCGACTATAAGGCCAGCTCAGCGTGGGCGCTACCGATAGTTTCGGCGGCTGGATGACCGGTTCCCGCGACTTTTCACCCGAATGGTGCGGACAATCCCGGCATATCACCGGGACAACCGCACGTCCCGGGTGAAAAGAACGGCGCACTGGCCCCAGTGATCACAGGAAGGCGTCGATCAGGCGGCTGATGACGGAGTCGAAGATCTGGTTCGCGTCCGGGGCCGGCGGGGCCGGGGCGCCGAGCGCGGCGGTCAGGTTGGGATAGCGGCCGGTGGCGGCGGCTGCCACCAGCTGGCTGACCTGGGCGGCGGCTTGCTGCTCGGCGGTGACGCCGGTGCGGGTGCGCTCTTCGGCCAGGGCCGCCTGCATTCCCCCGTAGGTGATCGCGAACCCGTTGACCAGCCCGAGCAGCTCCATCTTGGCCGCCGTATCCAGGCCGGTGCCGCTGAGCAGTCCGAGGAAATAGTCCACGTAGCCCAGCGCGGCCGGGCCCATCTGCGGCGG
>DATCUG010000274.1:0-2153 GCA_036567525.1 Streptosporangiaceae bacterium
GCTTCGACCGGGTGTACGGCGGCTGGTGGGGCCGGGTCGTGGTGCACGACGGCCCGGCCGCGATCCGCCGTTCCGCCGAGCGCTACGTGGCCCGGCTGCACGGCGAGCGGCCCTGAGCCCTGGGTCAGCCGATCTGGCCGAAGCCGCGGGGGAAGTCGTGCAGTGCGGCCCAGCCGTCCTCGGTCACCAGCACCAGTTCCCCGGTCTGCACGCCGGCCCGCTCATCCTTGGTGATCACGTTCGGCTGGATGACCACCGTCATCCCGGCCTGGAACGTGAAGTCCGGGGCCTGCTGCCGCTCCAGTGCGGCCCGGGTCAGCACCGGTGGCAGGTACCCGCCGCCATAGCCGTGCACCAGGTCGTCATAGATGGTGAAGCCGGCCGCGGTGATCAGGCTGGCCGCCTCGATCAGGCCGGCCGCGGTGGCGCCCGGCCGGAGCCGGGCGGTGATCGCGTCGAACGCCTGCTCGGCCACCTGGTGCAGGTCCCGGTACAGCGCGGTGGGCGGGGCGCCCACCGCGAACGTGCGCAGCAACTGCCCCGGGTAGCCGCCGTAGCTGGCGCTGATCTCGCAGCTCAGTACGTCGCCGGTGCGCAGCGGGCGGCTGGACGGCCATTGCCCGGGCACGCACAGCTCAGGCTGGTCCATCGGGGTGACCCCCAGGTAGCGGATGTGCGTCTGGCCGCCCGCCGCCACATAGCCGCTCTCCACCAGGGCGCCGAGGGCCGCCTCGGTCAGGCCGGGCCGGGCTTGCGTGGCCAGCGCGCGGACCCCGGCGTCGGTCAGCCGGGCGCCTTCGCGCAGCCAGCCGATCTCCGCGGCCGATTTGACCAGGCGCAGGCTGGTGTACTCCGGGTCGAGGAACTCGACGTGGCCGGCCACCGCCATCAGATCACCGTGGTGGCGGGCGGGCACCGGCCCGATGACCCCGGCCCGGCCGCTGCTGGCCGCCCGGCTGGCCAGTTCGGGCAGCGCGGCCCGCAGCGCCGAAGCGCCACCCGGCCGGACGTCCGCCCGCGGCGCCAGCCGCCGGGCGTTGGGCACGTGGTTGTCGTAACAGACGTACAGCACGTCCGGCTGGCCGGGCGCGAAGACCAGGGCCGCCTCCCGGGTCACCGGCCAGCCGGTCAGCCACGGCACGGCCGTGCCGGACCGGTCCGCGCCGTAGACCAGGGCGGCCCCGATCCCGCGGCTGGCCAGCACCCCGGCCAGCGCGTCGCGGCGGCGGCTCAGTTCGGCCGGGCCGAAGGCCGGGTACCAGCTCAGCGCTTGGCCCAGTAGTCCGCGGCCTGCTTGCTCTCGGCCAGCGCTTCGGCCGTTTCGAAGCCCGGCGCCATCGACGCCGAGGTGCCCGGCAGCACCTGGTGGTGCTCGATGTTGAGCAGCCGCAGCCAGCTCTGCTGGCCGAACGTCAGCGCGATGAAGCAGCCCAGCTCGACCAGTTCGGCTTCGGAGAAGTGCTGGTGCAGCCGGTCCCACAGCGCGTCATCGGCCGGCTGGTGCCAGGCGATGGCCTCGGCGTAGGCCAGCGCGGCCTTCTCCCGGTCGCCGAACGTGGCTGAAGACTCGAAGTTCAGCAGCTCGTCGTATTTGGCTTCGGTGAAGCCCTGCTGCGCGGCCTGCACCGACCGCTGATTGCCGCAGTACTCGCAGTTCACCGTGCGGGAGATGTACACCCGGCACAGTTCCTTGATCCGGTGGTCGCAGACGCCGTCCCGGAACAGTTCTTTCCAGGACCGGGCGAACGCCCAGAACGCGGCGGGCACGTGCGCCCGGATGGCCGAGCTCTCCGGCCGCGGCGTGCCCTCGCGCTGGCAGCGGTCCATCTCGGCGCGCATCTCCGGGTCCATCGCATCCAGCGGGAAATAGCTGATCCGCTGCTTGTCCGGCACCTGGCCCGCCTCCTCATCAGCTGGGATTTTCCTGGCCTAACGCTTCTTGAGTCTGGCAGTGCCCCTAATGCCGCGCAACGGGCCGCGGCTGCCGCGGTATCGCCCCGGCGCGGGGCCCGGACGGGGTATATCAAGCGGATGGACGCTTTCGCCGAGCGGCACGGGGGGCCGGTGGCCGGGCAGTGGTGGGATGGCCTGGACGCGGCGACCCCGGGACCCGTGGACATGAGCACCGATGAGTCCCCGTTCCCGCCGATCGG
>DATCUG010000275.1:0-3447 GCA_036567525.1 Streptosporangiaceae bacterium
CTGAGCGGGCGCGGCCGGTACCCGGGGAGCGGGGCCGGTGCTGCCGCGGACGGTGAGCGTCGCGGGCGGCTCCTCTGCGTTGCCCACCTGCGCGCCGGCCGCCGCCTGCACCAGGGCGCGCGCGGCCCGCCCGCCATACCCGGCCACGTCCCGGGTCAGCGCGCTCAGCGGCGGGTGGACGACTTCGCAGAACGCGGAATCGTCCCAGGCCACGATCGACAGCTCGGCCGGCACCTGCACGCCGAGCTGCTGGGCCGCACCGAGCCCGGAGATCGCCATCAGGTCGTTGTCGTACAGGATCGCGGTGGGCGGCTCGCTGCCGTGCAGCAGTTCCCGGGTGACCGCGGCGCCGTTCTCCCCGGTGTAGTCGCCCTCGCGGAGGATCGCGTGCACCCCGGCCGCGCGGCCGGCGGCGCGGAACGCGTCGGTGCGGATCTTGGTGTGCCAGAGCCCGGGCGGCCCGGTGACCCGGGCGATCCGCTGGTGCCCGGCCGCGGCCAGGTACTCCACCACGGTGCGCACGGCGGCCGCGTCGTCATGCCAGATCGCGGGCAGCGAGCCGGACCCGGCCGGGTCGCCGATCACCACGGCGGGCATCCGGAGTTCCTCCAGGATGGGCACCCGCTGGTCGCCGATCTGCAGGTCGACCAGGAACACCCCGTCCACCCGGCGCTGCGCCCACCAGGACCGGTACAGCGCGATCTCCGCGTCCTGGTCCTCGGCCATGGTGAACAGCAGCGCGGTATGGTCACCGGACAGCTCGGCCTGGATCCCCGAGATGAGCTGGGTGAACCAGGGCTCGACGCCAAGCGTGCTGGCCGGCCGGTCGATGATCAGCCCGAACGCGCCCGCCCGGCCGTCGGACAGCGCGCGGGCCGCGCTGTTCGGCTGGAAGCCGATCTCCTTGGCGATGGCCAGGATGCGCTCTCTGGTGGCGGCGGACACGCCGGGCTGCCCGTTCAGCGCGAAGGACACCGCGGCCTTGGTCACCCCGGCCCGGCGCGCGATGTCCGCGATGGTCGGACGCTTCACCCTGCCTCCCAGCGATCACCGTACGGCACAGGGCGTCCGTGCGGACGGCGCTCGCGTTCCCCCCAGCCCCCAGGCTCTCTGCGCTGGCCAGTGTAACCAGCCCGCACTGCCCCGTCATCGTCCACGCCGCTGCCCGCCCACCCGGCCCACCGGGGCCGGGCTCGGCCGCAATTGCCGTTGACACTTAACCGGTATAGTGCTTCGATCGCATTGGCTCGCGTGCGCCTAACCGGCAGGCCAGCAACCCAGCGCCCGGGAAAGGGGCCGTCCATCATGCAGAGGAACGCCGCCAAGCTGATGGTGGATGGCCGACCCGCAAGCTGGCTGGGCGTCAATTTCTGGTCCCGCACCGGCGGCCCGCTCATGTGGCGGACCTACGACCCGCAGGTCATCCGTGACGAGCTGCGAGCGCTTCGCGAGCATGGCCTGACCATGACCCGGTCCTTCTGCTACTGGCCGGACTTCATGCCGGAGCCGGACCGCATCGACGAGCAGATGGCGGCCCGGTTCGCCGACTTCCTCGACCGGCACACCGAAGCGGGGCTGACCACCGTGCCCACGTTCCTGGTCGGCCACATGTCCGGGGAGAACTGGGATCCGCCGTGGCGGGCCGGGCGCGATCTGTACGCCGACGTGTGGATGGTGGCCCGGGAGGCGTGGTTCGCGGGCGAGATGGCCAGGCGGTTCGGCAGTCACCCAGCGGTGTGCGGCTGGCTGGTGTCCAACGAGATGCCGATCTACGGCGGTGAGGACCGGCCGCGGGAGACCATCGCGGCCTGGGCGCAGCTGATCATCAGTGCGGTGCGGGCGGGCGGCGCCACCCAGCCCATCTCGCTCGGCGACGGCGGCTGGGGTCTGGAGGTGACCGGGGTGGACAACGGCTTCTCGGTCGCCGACAGCGCGCGGCAGTGCGACTGGCTCGGACCGCACGTCTACCCGGTCGGCGACGATGTGATCCGCCAGCATTACGCGGCCGCCTGGGCCTGCGAGCTGTCCTCGACCTACGCCGTCCCGGTGATCCTGGAAGAGTTCGGGGTCAGCTCGGATTTCGTCGCCGATGGCCCGGCCGCCGCCTACTACCGGCAGGTCCTGCACAACTCCCTGCTGGCCGGCGCGACCGGCTGGGTGGCCTGGAACAACACCGACTACGACCACCTGCCCGGGCAGGACCCGTACCGGCATCACAGTTTCGAGATGCACTTCGGGCTGACCGACTCGGCCGGGCGGGGCAAGCCGCAACTCGGCGAACTGGCTGCGTTCGCCGAAATCCTGAACCAGGTTGGCAGCGGGCAGTGCACCCGCGCGGACAGCGACACCGCCCTGGTCGTGCCGTCCTACCTGGACACCATCTACCCGTTCACCCAGCCGGCCGACCGCACCTACCTGGCCCAGGTGCTGGGCCAGGCCTACGTCTGCGCCCGGCTGGCCGACCTGCCGCCCGCGCTGGCCCGGGAAAGCGACGGTGTCGGCGAGGATGCCCGGCTGTACCTGGTGCCGTCGGCCAAGCAGCTGCTCAGCCCGACCTGGCACCAGCTCGAAGACCTGGCCGCGGCGGGCGCGGTCGTCTACGTGTCCTACTCACCGGGCTCGCACGGGGTGCATGCCGGCCCGTGGTATGCCCGGCTGAACGGCATGTTCGGCGTCGAGCATCAGCTCGGCTACGGCGCGCCCGCCCCGGCCGGCGGCCCGGACGTGACGTTCACGCTGACCCAGGACTTCGGCGGCCTGCCCGCCGCCACCCAGCTGACGTTCCCGGCCGCGGGCACCGGCCGCAGCCGCAGCTACCTGCCGGTCCGCCCGGCCGGCGCCGAGGTGCTGGCCACCGACGCCGCGGGCCACCCGGCGCTGCTGCTCCGCCGGACCGGCCCGGGCGCCATCGTCCTGTGCACCTACCCGGTGGAGTACATGACTGCGCTAACCCCGGAGGTGAACCCGTCCGCGGTCAGCACGCTGTACGACGCGCTGGCTACGTTCGCCGGCGTGCGCCGGCCGGTCACCGTGGACGACCCACGGGTGGCCGCGGACGTGCTGGTGCACGCGGACGGGAGCCAGTTCGCCTGGCTGGTCAGCCACGCCGCCGAGCCGGTCACCGTCAAGCCCCAGCTGGCCGGGGGCACCCGCCTCTGCGAGCTGGCTGGTGGACCGGCGAACGGGACGATTATCCTGCCCCCGTTCGGGGTCGGTGTTTTCCGTATCGAGGACGCTGCGCCCGATCAGTAACCGGCCCACCGATCTGCGGAGCACCCATGCCCTGGTTCGACCTTCCGCTGGCAGAGCTGCGTACCTACCGCACTGCGACCGAGGAGCCGCCCGGCCTGGACGAGTGGTGGCGCAGCCAGCTGGACAAGGCCCGGTCGCTGGCCGAGCCGCCCACGGTGACCCGGTACGAGCCCACCGGGTACGAGCCGGCCGAGG
>DATCUG010000276.1:0-6623 GCA_036567525.1 Streptosporangiaceae bacterium
GCCGCCGGCGGCGGCGCAATCCGACGATGGTCAGGCCGGCTCCGGCCAGCAGGACGACGATGCCCGCGGCCAGCTCCGGCAGGATGCTGGCCGAGTGCAGGCTGCCGCCGGCCCCGGTGTTGACCGAGCCCATCGGCGCGGTGCCCACCGGCGGGGCCGTGCCGGTACCGGTGGTGGTGCCCGCGGGCATGGTCGCCACTGGCATCGCCGCGCCGGTGACGTTCACCATGGTGGACGCCGGCATGGTGGCGGTGACGGTGGTCTGCAGGGTGCAGACCGCGACGACCGCGACCGTCTGCTGCACGTGCACGATGACGGTGAACCGGCTGGGCGGCAGGATGTGCAGCATGCCCGCCGCCATCAGCGGCAGCGATGCCCGCACATTGAACATGCCGTTACTGCCGATGTTCGCCATCGCCCCGCTGAGCGGGATGCTGCCGGACTGGGCCCCGGTCAGGGGCAGGGCGCCGCTGAATGAAACCGCCGACGTGCCGGATGGATAGGTCCCGCCCAGCCCGTTGGGTGGCGACGAGAGCATGACCGTGTCGGTCGAGCCGACCGTGTTCGGGCCGGTCGTGCTCAGCGTCATCGGGATCCGGTCCATCTGCTGCATGGTCCGCCCGGCCACCGTGACCGTGCACGCGTACATCGGCCCGGTGGTCGCGGCCGCCACCGTGGACGCGGCCACCGTGATCTGCACCGCGGTGGCGGTCGTGGTGATGCGCGTGCAGTTGAACGCGGCCAGCGTGGTCCCGGCGACCAGGGTCACCTTGAGTGTGCTCGGCGCCATGACCGACGCCGTGCCCGCGGTCGACGGGATAGCCGAGCCGCTGATGGTGATGGCCGGGAGCTGCGTCGCCGACCCAGCCGGCATGGTGGTCATGCCGGTCAGCGGCACGCTGCTGGCGGACATCCCGGTGGACGTAGCCGTCGCGGCCGCGGTGACCCGGGTCAGCGATGGCAGCTGGGTGGCGGTGGGCAGCTGCATCACGCGGGTAGTGAGCGTGATCGCAGCGGCTGTGCCCGTGGTGCCCGCGCTGGGTGCGCTGAGCACCGCCGCCAGGGTGACTGGTGTGCTGGTAGTGGCACCGGCCAGCGTGCACGAGTAACTGACCGGTGTGCTCGCCAGCGAGGCCATCGCGTTGGCCGGGATGACCGGACCGGTCTGCGTTGCCGCCGACGCTCCGCTCATTCCGGCAAACAGCCCCGCCACCGCCAGGGCGAGCGTGCTGCCCGCCCATGCTGTGCGGCGTATCACATTCCCTCGGTGGTACACGTTCTGGCCCTTCTTGAGATGGCCCGCTCCGTGAGATGGCCCGCTCCAAGGGACGCGCGTTCAGCACACTAGGAGCCGGAATCAACCGCACGCAAAGGAATGCAGCCGTCCGTAATATGGCCGCAAGATGTGCCGGTGACTACCATCAGCGGGTGATCAGTGCACCGTTGCCCCGGTTCCCGGCTGGGTTCCACTGGGGCGTTGCCACGTCGGCGTACCAGATCGAGGGCGCCGTGCAGGAGGACGGCCGGGGCGTGTCGATCTGGGACACGTTCTGCCAGCAGCCAGGAAAGATCCGGGACGGGCACACCGGCGAGGTGGCCATCGATTCCTACCATCGCTGGCGGGATGACGTCGCGCTGCTGGCCGGCCTGGGCGTCACCGCGTACCGGTTCTCCATCGCCTGGCCGCGGGTGCAGCCGGCCGGCACCGGGCCGGCCAACGGCGCCGGGCTGGACTACTACGACCGGCTGACCGACTCATTGCTGGCCGCGGGCATCACCCCGGTGCCGACGCTCTACCACTGGGACCTGCCGCAGCCGCTGGAGGACGCGGGCGGCTGGCTGGCCCGGCCGACCGCGCAGCGGTTCGCCGACTACGCGGCGCTGGCCGCGGGCCGGCTGGCCGACCGGATCCCGCTGTGGGTCACGCTGAACGAGCCGTTCGTGGTCACCGCGTTCGGCTACGCGCTCGGCGTGCACGCGCCGGGCCTGGAGCTGATGCTGGGCGCGCTGCCCACCGCCCACCACCAGCTGCTCGGGCACGGCCTGGCCACCGCCGCGCTGCGCGCGGCCGGCGTGCGCCAGGTCATGCTGGCCAACAACTACTCGCCCGCCTCGGCGGCCAGCGACAGCGCGGCCGACCAGGCCGCGGCAGCCGCCTACGCCACCCTGCACAACTGGCTGTTCACTGACCCGGTGCTGACCGGCCGCTACCCCGACCTGACCGCGTTCGGCCTGGCCAGCGACGGCCAGGACCCGGCCAGCGGCCTGGCCTGCGTGCAGGACGGCGACCTGGCCGTCATCGCCGCGCCGGTGGACGGCCTGGGTATGAACTACTACCTGCCGACCCGGCTGTCCGCGCTGCCGGACTCACCACTGCCGTTCCAGATGCAGCCGATCCCGGGCTACCCGGTCACCTCGTTCGGCTGGCCGGTGGTGCCCGGCGGGCTGACCGAGATACTCGGCCAGCTGGCCGCGCGGTATGGCCGCGCGCTCCCGCCGCTGTACATCACCGAGAACGGCTGCGCGCACGACGACCAGCCGGACGGCGACGGCCAGGTGGACGACCAGTTCCGCATCGACTTCATCGACAGCCATCTGCGCGCCGTGCACGCCTCGATCAGCGACGGGGTGGACGTACGCGGCTACTTCCACTGGACCCTGGCCGACAACTTCGAGTGGGGCGAAGGGTTCACCCAGCGGTTCGGCCTGGTGCACGTGGACCACACCAGCCAGGCCCGCACGCCGAAGGCGTCCTACTCCTGGTACCGGGACCTGATCGCGGCTCAGCGCGGCCAGGGCTGACCCCGCCGGGCCAGGTAGCTGAGCAGCATGGTCAGGCTCAGCACGATCAGCGCGGCCTCGACCAGCAGCGACACCGTGCCAACCCAGTAGCCCCAGTTGCCGACGTCACCGTGATCACCGGGCAGTCCCACCGTGCGGGAGGCGAGGTAGCCGACCAGCGGCCCGGCGCCGAGCAGCAGGCCGGCCGCCCAGCCCAGCCACCCCCGGACCAGCCAGGCCGGGCGGGGCAGCACCAGCAGCACCGCGGTCAGCAGCGCGCCGACCTCGATGATCCGGTACCCCCAGCCGATCCAGCCCGGCGAGGCCAGCGCGGTGATGCCGCCCTGGTCGGCCACGTGCACGGTGGCGATGGCCAGCGCCAGCAACGCCCCATTGACCCGCACCGCGATGGCTGGCACGACGTCGGTGCGGACGATGACCGGGCTGACCGGCGTGACCGTGGTTGGCTGCGTCACTTACTGCTCCCCCCGTTGTGGGCACCATGGCTGGCCCCCTGCCCCGTTGCCGGGCACCGTGGCTGGTGCCCTCTCTGCCAGCACGGTCCGCGCAGCAGTAACGGTTCAGTGTCCGGGCGGACACGCCGGTGTGACCATTTCCTCATGAACCAGGTTCTGAGCTGGCACGTTATGGTGCCAGCACCGGCCTAGGCGGGTGCCAGCCAGCGGGCGGTCAGGTCAGCGGCAGCTCGGCCCAGACCGTTTTCCCGCCGTCGGCGGGCTGCACACCCCACCGGCCGGTCACGGCCTCCACCAGGCCCAGCCCGTGGTCCGGCGAAACCGGCAGCGGCGGATCCCCGTGCGAGCTGGCCAGCGGGCGGGCGTCCTCGACCCGGACCTGGATGGCATCCGCGGCCAGCAGCAGGCTGACGGTGAAGCCGGACCGGGCGTGCCGCACCGCGTTGGTGGCCAGCTCGGTGACCACGATGGCCACGTCGCTGGCCAGGTTCACCCCGCAGTGCTGCTCGAGCCGCCAGCCGCGCAGCAGGTCCAGGGCGTAGTGCCGGGCGTGCCGCGGGGCATCCCGGTCGAGCGGGAACGACCGGGTGGCCCCGGACCGGGCCGGCGCCGGGGCGGTGCGGGCGGCCCGGACGGCGGCCGGGGGCGTCCCGACCACGGCCGCGTGCAGGCGGCACACCTCGGCCAGCGCGGCGCGCTGGTCCGACCCGGGGGCCGGTGCCTCCGGATAGGCGCAGTACAGCCCGAACGGGATGTCCCGGCCCAGCCCGTTCCACAGGCTTTCGAGTTCCAGGGCGGCGTTGAGCTGTCCCGCTTCCCAGAGCAGGGCGACCATCTCGCCGTACACCCGGACCGGCCGCCCAGCCGTGCCCGCCGCCCTGATCACCTGCCCGACCTCCGTCTCGAAACTGGCCGGGTCCACCTTCCCGGCCACGGTGAACCGGTACAGCAGCGCCGCCGCGTCGATGGCCTGGTAGCGGCCGTCCGCCGTGGCGGCCGCGACATCCACATCCACCCCGGCCAGGTACGACTCGAACAGGTGCCGGTGCGCCGGGGTGGCCACCACGACCACCGAGCAGCCACCGGCCAGTGCCTCGGCTAGGTAGTGGCCTGCGCCCGCGGCGAGCTCCCAGTCCCCCGCATAAAACTGGACCACATGCCCGCGCTGGGTCGCGCCCGCCAAGCCGGGTGCGGCGGTCACCGTCAGCCCCTCCATTTACCGACAAACCCCCAGGACACACGTACTGTACCCGGCGGGTTGCCAGTCATTCAGATTGCACCGGGCCGATCGGGTCCCAGTCCGCCCGGCCAGGACGGGCTGTCCGGCAGCGCCGGGGAGAACACCCACAGCACCCGGGCCGGCCCGGTTCCGGCCGGGACCTGAAACGTGTGCCCGGTGCTGCCCGGGAACGTGAACGCGTCCCCCTGATCCAGGGTGATCAGCTGGCCGGCCACGGTGAGCTCAAGCCGCCCGGCCAGCACGAAGACGAACTCCACGTCCGCGGGCAGCGAATAGGGTTCCGCGCCGCTGCCCCCGCCCGGCTCGATGTCGCTGAGGATGGCCTGCATCCGCTTCTCCCCGGATGGGGTGAGCAGGTACTCCCGTACCCCGCTGCCGCCGAAATTGATCGGCGGGTAGGCGCCGTGCCGGATCACCTCGCCCGTTGACGGCTGGAACAGCGAGCCGGCCGAGATGTCCAGTGCCGCGCACAGCCGGATCAGCGACGCGACCGAGACGTTGGCCAGGTCACGTTCCAGCTTGGAGACGAATCCCTTAGTCAACCCGCTCTGCTCGGCCACCTCGGCCATGCTCTTCCGGGCCGCCAGCCGGGCCGCGCGCAGCTGCGGGCCGATGCTCACATCAGCCGGGCGATCACTCCTGGCAGTCGGCACCGATCCCTCCTCCTGCTAGCTAATCCCAGCACACCGCCGCGTGGGTCACCCCGCCGCGCACCGCCCCGCCGCCAATCCCAGCCCGGGGCACTGGCGTTAGGAAACAAGGGTTGACAGTGAGGAAACCTCTGGTGATCATACTGCCACCGGTACCGGTACTGGGCTTCGGGCCCTCACCTACCTGGAGGCGAGATGGCAGCACAGTCCCGGGCACAGACCACCGCGGAAGAGCTGGAGAGCGGGCTCCTCGCGCAGATCGAGGTGCACTCGATCGACTGGATCCCGGACCCTGAGCGGCACGGCAAGAACTGGCAGCAGAGCATGCTGTGGTTCCTGGGCAACTTCCAGTACTTCACGATCCCGATCGGCTTCGTCGGCCCGTCGCTCGGCCTGTCACTGGGCTGGTCGATCCTGGCCGGCGTGCTCGGCATCTCGGTCGGCACGCTGTTCATGGCGTTCCACGCCACCCAGGGGCCGATCTTCGGCCTGCCGCAGATGATCCAGACCCGGGCCCAGCTCGGTTACCGCGGCGTGGTCGTGGCGCTGTTCGCGGTGCTGTTCACCTACATGGCGTTCAACGTGGCCGACCAGGTGCTGATGAGCACCGGGCTGCACGGCGCGTTCGGCTGGAACGCCGGCCTGGTGGCCATCGCGACCGCGGTGCTGGCCGCCCTGCTGGCCATCTTCGGCTACGACTGGGTGCACCGGGTGTTCCGGTTCCTGCTGGTCATCTCGTTCCCGTGTTACGCGATCATCTCGGTCGCCATCCTGGTCGGGCACGCCGGCGGCACCGCCCCGCACCACCCGGGCGGCTTCCTGTTCGCGGCGTTCATGGCCCAGTTCTCGGTGGCCGCGGCGTACAACATCACCTACGCGCCCTACGTCTCGGACTACTCGCGGTACATGCCGCGGGACACCTCGCCACGAGGCATCATCGCCGCGGTGTTCTTCGGCGCGTCCGGGTCGGCGGTCTGGCTGATCGCGCTGGGCGCCTGGCTGGCCACCCGGCTCAACGTCACCGACGGCCTGGTCGGGCTGCAGCGGGTCGGGGACAACGTGGCCGCCCCGCTCGGCTCGGTGACCGCGGTGCTGTCCGCCACCTGCCTGCTCGCGACGATGGGAATGAACGCCTACGGCGGCATGCTCACCGTGCTGACCGGGATCGACTCGTTCCGCACGGTCAAAACCAGCCGGGCCTGGCGGGTGGCCACCATCATCGGGCTGGCCATCATCTGGTACGCGATCGGGGCGGGCATCTCCACCAGCGCGGTATCCGCGGTGCTGAACTCGCTCACCCTGATGCTCTACCTGCTCGTCCCGTGGACCGCGCTCAACCTGGTCGACTTCTTCTTCGTCCGGCACGGGCACTACGCGATCACCCACATCTTCCGGCCGGACGGGGTGTACGGCGCGTGGGGCTGGCGCGGGCTGACCGCGTACTTCGCCGGGTTCGTGGCCGAGATCCCGTTCATG
>DATCUG010000277.1:0-3573 GCA_036567525.1 Streptosporangiaceae bacterium
CGGTGCCAGCCCGAACGGTGTGACCGGGCCCCGCGGTACCTCCGCGAGGCTGCGCGGGACCCACTACAAGTGGCTGGCGCTGTCCAACACGACGCTGGGCATGCTGGCTGCCACGGTCAACGCGTCGATCGTGATCATCTCGCTGCCCGCCATCTTCCGCGGGATCAAGCTCAACCCACTGACCCCGGGAAACGTCAGCTACCTGCTGTGGATGCTGATGGGCTACCTGGTCGTCTCGGCCGTGCTGGTGGTGACGCTGGGCAGGCTCGGCGATATCTATGGCCGGGTCAAGATGTACAACGCCGGGTTCACGATCTTTGCTCTGGGCGCGCTGGCGCTGCCGTTCGACCCGCTGACCGGGCCGTCCGGTGCGCTGTGGCTGATCGGCTTCCGGGTGATCCAGGCGGTCGGCGGGGCAATGCTGATGGCCAACGCCCCGGCGATCCTGACCGACGCGTTCCCCTCCAACCAGCGCGGCACCGCGATGGGCATCAACCAGGTGGCCGGCATCTCCGGCATGTTCATCGGGCTGATCCTCGGCGGCGTGCTGGCTGCGGTCGACTGGCGGCTGGTGTTCATCGTGTCGGTGCCGATCGGCATCGGCGGCGCGATCTGGTCGTACTTCAGCCTGCACGAGGTCGGCATCAGGACGCCAGCCAAGATCGACTGGCTCGGCAACGTCACGTTCGCGATCGGCCTGATCGCGCTGCTCGTGGGCATCACCTACGGGCTGCTGCCCTATGGCGGGCACTCGATGGGCTGGACCAGCCCGCTGGTGCTGGGCGGCCTGTTCGGCGGCATCGCGATGCTGGGGGTTTTCTGCTACATCGAACTGCACGTCGACGCGCCCATGTTCGACCTGCACCTGTTGCGGATCCGGGCGTTCGCCGCCGGGATCAGCGCCACCCTGCTCGCGTCGATCGCCCGCGGCGGGCTCCAGTTCATGCTGATCATCTGGTTGCAGGGAATCTGGCTGCCGCTGCACGGCTACGCCTTTGTCGACACTCCGTTGTGGGCGGGCATCTTCCTGCTCCCGCTGACCGGCGGATTCGTCTTCTCCGGCCCGGTGTCGGGCTGGCTGTCGGACAAGCACGGCGCCCGCTGGTTCGCTTCCGGCGGGCTGCTCGTCTCGGCCCTGGCGTTCGCCGGCCTGCTGTTCATCCCCACCAACTTCAGCTACGGGGTGTTCGCCCTGCTGATCTTCGTGGCCGGTGCCGGGATGGGCCTGTTCTCCGCGCCGAACGCGGCCGGGATCATGAACAGCGTCCCGGCCAAGCAGCGCGGTGCCGCGTCCGGCATGCTGGCCACGTTCCAGAACTCCGGCTTCGTGCTCTCGATCGGCATCTTTTTCACGCTGATGATCGCCGGGCTGGCCGCGACCCTGCCGACCACGCTGACTCACGGCCTCGCCGCGCAGGGCGTCCCGCACGCGGTCGCGGTGAAGATCGGCTCGCTGCCGCCGGTCGGCAGCCTGTTCGCCGCTTTCCTCGGCTACAACCCGGTTGCCCAGTTGCTCGGCCCGACCGGCGTGCTGGCCCACCTGCCGGCCAGTAACGTCGCGGTGCTCACCGGCAAGCAGTTCTTCCCTCAGCTCATCTCCGGCCCGTTCCACCATGGCCTGAACATCGTGTTCATCATGGCGATCTGCCTGCTCCTCATCGCCGCCGGGGTGTCCCTGCTGCGCGGCGGCAGGTACGTGTACGAAGAGCACGCGCCTGCGGAGCAGCCGGCCGGCCCGGGGCAGGCCGCGCTGGAGCGCACCGGCCGTCCATAGCCGCACGTGTTGGCCCACTAGCCGCACGTGCTAGCCGGCTAGCCGCACGTGTTGGCCGACCGGGCCCCGGCCGGAAGTGCCCAGGGGAGGCGCGCCCGGGAGGCGGTCAGGACAGGTAACGTTCACGGGCCGCGTTGCCGACGGGACAGCCGCCCTCGGCGCCGCGGCACGCCCCGGTGTCGCACAGGCGGCACATCCAGCGTGTTGCCCCGGGCCCGCGGATCAGGCCGGTCAGCATCGTCCCCAGGATCCGGCGCAGCGCGTCCCGGTCGGCATCGGTCAGTCCCGCCAGCGCGCCCTCGAGCACCTCGGCCCGGGCCGCGGCGACCCGTTCCGCCGTAGCCTGGCCGACGTCGGTCAGGCTCACCGCGGTGGACCGGCCGTCGCTGCCCGGCCCGCGCCGGACGTAGCCCGATTCGGTCATCCGGTCGACCAGCCGCACCGTACCTGAGGAGGTCAGCCCGAGCACCTGGCGCAGCAGGTCCACCGTCGGCCGGTCGAGGAAGTGCAGCAGCGCCGACAGCGCGGCGGCCGCCGACTCCGGCCTGCCGCCCGCCTCGCCCATCGCGTCGGCCATCCGGTCGGCGAGCACCAGCGACAGGGCGCCGAGCAGGTTCGCCGTTTGGTCGATGCCCGGCCGGGGCGGCCGCTCAGCCAAGCTCGTAGTCGAAGGTGAAGGTGCCGGGCGGCGTGCTGGTCGCGACGCTCGTGCCGGAACCGCTCAGCCCGGCCAGGCCGCCGGTGCCGGAGCCGGGGATCACCCGCCACGTGCCACTGGCCGTACCGTCGGCGTAGCCGCCGTCAGCGATCATGACGCACGTGCCGGACCGGCCGTCGATCTGGCCGGATACGTGCTGCAGCCCGGTGTACTCGGCGGTGCCGTCGGCGCGGTAGTACATGAGCGCCTCCCAGTTCGCCTCCCCCTCGATGCCGCCGCTGAGTTTGTAGCTGACCGTGGCCTTGGTGAGCTTCCCCTTGCCGTTGAGTTCCGAGTAGGTGTCCTCTGACCAGGACGCGACCGTGAACGTGCCCTCTGCCCGTGCTGTCATCGCCCGACCCCTTCCGCTCTGATTAATGTGTGAGTCACACACTAATCTAACGCGGGTGACCGCAGGGAGCGCACACGGGTCGGGAAAGGAGGTCCCTGTGTTCCTTGATCAGGTGATTCTGTTCAGAGGCCCTATGGAAAGATCCGCGCGAGCATGGTGATGGGAGCAGTCCCGGGTCACGCCGACCCGGGATGAGGTCGGCCCCGGACCAGGCTGGCCCGGGAGGAGGCCGGCCCCGGGTGAGGCTGGCCCGGATCACGCCAGGCCCGGGGATCAGGCCGGCCCGGGATCACGCCAGCCCGGGTCAGGAGAGTCGCTGGGCGCGCCCGTGCTCTCACCCAGCGCGGCGCGCAACAGGGTCTCGGCGGCATCGGCGGCCGCGCGCGCGGTGATCGCGTTGGTATGGGCCCGGTCGAGCTCACCCAGTTGGATGCAGTCAAAGGAGACCCGCGCGTCATGGATCGCGAGTTCCAGTTGCCTGGCTGCCTCATCGATCTGCAGTTGACCGGTGTCTGCCCCGGAAACGCTCATTGGCCGCCATCCTTAACTGGTGCACCGGGCCCGTGCCGGTGTTTGTCATCCAGGTTCCCCGGACGATGGCCGCCATGCATGCCCGTCACCCGGCCCGGCACGCGACCTACCATAAAGCGTCCGGCCCCACCGCACGAGGAAGTGCCTAAATGCCCGAGTTCACGCCCACCGAACTGCTGCCGCTTGGTGCGGACACCACGGAATACCGCCAGCTCACTG
>DATCUG010000278.1:0-7106 GCA_036567525.1 Streptosporangiaceae bacterium
CGCTGCCCCCAGGTCCGCCGCTGCCCCCAGGTCCGTGGGTGCCCCCAGGTCCGCCGCTGCCCCCAGGTCCGTGGGTGCGCCCGGGTCCGCCGCTGAGGCCGGGTCCGCTGGTGCGGTCGGTACCGGCGAGGCCGCCTGCTCGGGTGAGCTCGCCTGCTCGGCGCGGGCGTGCCGGGGCGGGATGGCCAGCCGCAGCACATCAGCCATGGTCCCGGCGTACCGGTCGGCCACTTCCCGGGCCAGCGCCTGGATCTCCGGACTCAGCACCGGCTCCGGTGACACCACCCGGTCCAGCCGGGCCAGCTTGCCCGGGTGCTCACTGGCCGGAGCCCGCTCCAGCAGGTACCCGTCGACGAGCTGGCCGGCGAACCGGACCCGGACCCGGCAGCCGGGCACCGCCTGATCGGCCAGCCGCTCCGGGACCAGGTAGTCAAATGGCCGGTCCAGGTGGGCCAGCGGGATGTCCACCGCCACCCGGGCCACCGGCAGTACGGCCGCATCCGGCCCCAGATCGCGCCGCCGTCCCCGGGCAGGCTGGCCGTTGCCCGCCCGCGCCCGACGGCGCCCCGGCTGGCTGCCATCCTCCCGCGCGGGCGCCCGCTGCCCGGTTGCCCCTGCCACGCTCCTGTCCTACCAGACCCTCCGGACGCCCAAGCCCACCGCGGACTCGCAGTCCCGCGGGCCCACCGGCCGGTTCGTGATCATGAACGCCCTCACCTTTCACGGGGATGGTGCGCTCTACGCGGCCAAACACACACCTCGGCGCACCTTTCGCGTGAAAAGAGCCCGATGCACCGCATGCGCCGGTACCAGTGGTGCTGTAGTGATCAGCGGGGCGAAGTCGGTGGCAGCCGTGCGGGTGAGAGCGGACCGGGCGGGCTGCACAGGCGGACCGGCGGCGGGGCCGGGAGTGAGCGGGCTGGGCGGGCGGCGCCGGCGGTTAGACGGTGCCGCAGGCGGTGTCGGCGGTGTCGGTGTCCTTGTTCAGGGTGAGCAGGACCTGGCGGGGCACGGCCCGGCCGGCCTGGATGTCGCTGAGCATGGTGTGCAGCCCGCTGGACAGGGCGGCCAGCGACCGGGCGGCGGCCGGGAGGTGGCTGTCCCGCGCGGCCCGGCCGGTTTGCTGCACGGCGGCGGCCAGGTCCCGGGCCAGGACGGTGCGGTCCGCCCCGTCATTGACGTCGGCGACGACCCAGTTGTAGGAGGTCAGCGCGTTGTCTTTGTACGCCTCACAGCCGGGGTCGGCCGCCCGGATCAGGTGCGGCAGCAGGTAGCCGGCCGCGCCCGCCCACGCCACGGCGAGGCCGATGGCCAGCCAGCAGCGCACCTGCCCGCTGGCGGGCTGGCCAGCCTGCCTGGCCTTTCTGGCCCGGCGCAGGCCGAGCACGCCCAGCACCAGCCCAGCCGGGATGGTGACCAGGACCCCACCGAGGATGCCGCAGCCGAGCGCACCGGTGGCCAGCCAGTTGTGGCCGGCCGCGGCGGCATGGCCTGGCCCAGGCGGGCCCTCCTCGGGCTGCGGCGGTGACGCCGCCTGCTCGGTGGATGAGGACAACGGCTCACCGCTCTAGGTTCGGGCCAGACCAGAACGCTCCTACTAGCGAATATGAAGCGTAATGAGCCTAAATTCGGCGCCTAGGTGCTGTCCAGCGCCCAGCGACCGGGCGGCCAGCCAACCGGGAGGCCGGCCGGGCGGGCGGCCTTACAGGCCAGCCGCCGAGCGCAGGCTCTCCGCGCGGTCCGTCCGCTCCCAGGAGAAGTCCGGCTCTTCCCGGCCGAAGTGCCCGTAGCTCGCGGTCTGCGAGTAGATCGGCCGGAGCAGGTCCAGGTCCCGGATGATGGCCGCCGGGCGGAGGTCGAAGACCTGGAGCACCGCGTCCTGGATCCGCTCGAACGGGACGTGCTCGGTGCCGAAGCACTCCACGAACAGGCCGACTGGCTTGGCCTTGCCGATCGCGTAGGCGACCTGCGTCTCGCAGCGCTCGGCCAGGCCCGCGGCCACCACGTTCTTGGCCACCCAGCGCATGGCGTAGGCGGCACTGCGGTCCACCTTGGACGGGTCCTTGCCGGAGAACGCGCCGCCGCCGTGCCGGGCCATCCCGCCGTATGTGTCGATGATGATCTTCCGGCCGGTCAGCCCGGCGTCACCCATCGGGCCGCCGATCTCGAACCGCCCGGTCGGGTTCACCAGCAGCCGGTACTGGCTGGTGTCGATGTCCATCGACTCCAGCACCGGGAGAACCACCAGTTCGCGGACGTCCGGAGTGAGCAGTTCCTTGAGGTCGATGTCCGGGGCGTGCTGGGCGGACACCACGACCGTGTCCAGCCGCACCGCCTTGTCCCCGTCGTACTCGATCGTCACCTGGGTCTTGCCGTCCGGGCGCAGGTAGGGCACCTCACCGTTGCGCCGCACCTCGGACAGGCGGCGGGCCAGCTTGTGCGCCAGCATGATGGGCAGCGGCATCAGCTCCGGGGTTTCCCGGCACGCGTAGCCGAACATCATGCCCTGGTCCCCGGCGCCCTGCATGTCCAGCTCGGAGGACCCCTCACCCTCCCGGTGCTCGAACGCCTGCAGCACGCCCTGGGCGATGTCCGGGGACTGGGAGCCGATCGACACGGACACCCCGCAGGACGCCCCGTCGTACCCCTTGGTCGAGGAGTCGTAGCCGATCTCCAGGATCTTCTCCCGGATGATGCCGGGGATGTCCACGTAGGTCTCGGTCGACACCTCGCCGGCCACGTGCACCTGACCCGTGGTGATCAGGGTCTCCACCGCCACATGGCTGCGCGGGTCATCCTTGATGATCGAGTCCAGGATGGCGTCACTGATCTGATCGGCCATCTTGTCCGGATGACCCTCTGTCACGGACTCAGAGGTAAATAGACGTCGGGCCACCTGGCACTCCCCGGTCCTGTGTCGGCTGAAACCTCGCCGCCGAAGTCTATCCGGGCCGGTTTACCACCGTGGTAACAACTCCCCCGGCCAGCGGCGGGGGCCGGTCATCCTAACCCGCCCGCCAGGTGTCGTATTAGCAGGACCTGGAGGAAGCATGGCACGCGGCACCGCACGCCCCGTTGGCAGATCCGTCACGCTGGCCGCGGCAAGCTGCCTGCTCGCCCTGGGCGCCGCCGGCCTGCCCGCCGCGAACCCGGCGAACGCCGCGATCGCCGCGATCGCCAGGCCGTCCTCACCGGCGGCCGTCCCGGACCCCGGGAGCGGTTCCCAGCTGCGGGCGGTGACCTGCACCTCGGCCAGCAACTGCTGGGCGGTCGGGGACTACGGGAACGGCCCCCTCGACGCGAGCGAGGCGCTGCACTGGGATGGGACAGCGTGGACCCTGGTCTCCACCCCAACCCGGCGGGCGCCAGCGGCAGCCACGACATCCTGTACGGGGTCACCTGTGTGTCCGCCACCGATTGCTGGGCCGTCGGTGAATCCGGCGCGAGCATCATCCAGCACCGGACCCTGGCCCTGCACTGGAACGGGTCGAGCTGGACCGCGGTCAGCACGCCGAACCCGGGTGGCTCTCCCGGAGCGTGGTTCCTCGCCGGGGTGAGCTGCACCGGGGCCAGCAACTGCTGGACAGTCGGGCACCACAGCCGGCCGCATGGCGACAACGTGAACATGGTCCTGCGCTGGAACGGGCAGAGCTGGTCCTGGGTCGCCACCCCGCAGCCCGACAAGAGCACCGGCGGCTACATCCGGCAGCTCAACGCGATCCGTTGTGTGTCCATGGCCGACTGCTGGGCGGTGGGATCCTGGGCCAGCCCGCCGTCACAGCATCAGGTGAGGCGGACCGAGGCCTTCCGCTGGACCGGGACAAGCTGGACCAGCGTCAGCACCCCCACGGTGGGCTGGGAGACGGGCGTCGCGTGCACCGCCAAGGCCAACTGCTGGGCGGTGGCGAACAGCGGCACCGCTGTGCACTGGAACGGGACCCGCTGGTCCCAGGTCTCCACGCCGCACTCGGCCAGCACGTTCAACACGCTGCTGGGCGTGACCTGTGCCCGGGCCACCGAATGCTGGGCGGCCGGGGTGCTGAACGTCAGCGGGGCAGCCGGATCGGCCGAGCTGACCGACATGCTGCAGTGGACCGGGACAACATGGACCCGGGTGGCCACGCCCAACCCGGGCGGCACCACCGAGAGCGGCGACAACAGCGCCATCAACGAGCTGGACGGCGTGGCCTGCGGCGGGCCGGCCAGTTGCTGGACGGTGGGCAGCTACTGGGACTACACCGCGCAGACGCGGCTGAGCATCGCGCTGCACTGGAACGGGACCACCTGGTCGAACGGCTAGCGCCCACCCGCTATAGCCGGGCCGCGACCAGGTCCCAGACCACGTCGGCCAGCGCTTCCTTGGGCCCGCGCGGGATCTGGGTCTGGCTGCCGTCCGCGGCCAGCACGACCGCCTCGTTGTCCGCGGTGCCGAACGCGAGCCCGCCGCCGACCTGGTTGACCACCAGCAGGTCGCAGCCCTTGGCGGCCAGCTTGGCCTGGCCGTTCCGGAGCAGGTCGTCGGTTTCCGCGGCGAACCCGACCAGCACCTGGCCGGGCCGCGGCCGGCTGGCGGCCAGCCCGCGCAGGATGTCCGGGTTCTCCACCAGGCGCACCGGCTCCGGGCCGGTGCCCGGCTCCTTCTTGACCTTGGATCCGCGCCGGGTCTCCGGCCGGTAGTCGGCCACCGCGGCCGCCATGACCACCGCGTCCGCGTCCACCGCCGCCGCGGTCACCGCTGCCTGCATGTCCCGGGCCGAGGTGACCTGGACCACCTTGACCCCGGCCGGATCGTCCAGCGACACGTTGGCTGACACCAGGGTGACCTGGGCGCCGCGGGCGGCCGCGGTGCGGGCCAGCGCGTAGCCCTGGCGGCCGGAGGACCAGTTGCCCAGGAACCGGACCGGGTCGAGTTCTTCCCTGGTCCCGCCCGCGGACACGACCATGTGCCGGCCGGTCAGGTCCGGCTGCAGCCCCGCGCTGCCCCGGGCCAGTGCCCGGACCGCCACTTCGTACAGCTCAGCGGGCTCGGGAAGCCGTCCCGGGCCACTGTCGGCCCCGGTCAGCCGCCCGGCGGCGGGATCAAGCACGACACAGCCGCGGCTGCGCAGCGTGGCCACGTTGGCCTGGGTCGCCGGATGCTGCCACATCTCGGTGTGCATGGCGGGGGCGAACAGGACCGGGCAGCGCGCGGTCAGCAGGATCGCGGTGAGCAGGTCGTCGGCCCGCCCGGTGGCCGCCCGGGCCAGCAGGTCGGCGGTGGCCGGCGCGACGATGACCAGGTCGGCCTGCTGGCCGAGCCGGACATGCGGAACCTCCGGCACGTCATCCCAGACGCTGGTGCTGACCGGCTGCCCGGACAGCGCGGCCCAGGTGGCCGCGCCGACGAAGCGCAGCGCGTCCTCGGTGGGCGCGACCCGGACCTGATGGCCCGCCTCGGTCAGCCGGCGCAGCAGCTCGCAGGCCTTGTACGCGGCAATGCCCGCGCCGACGCCCAGAATGATCCGGGCCCCGGACACGGGCACGCTTGGGGTGCTGCTGTCGGCAGTCACGCCGGAGGTCAGCCAGTCGGCTCGGCCGTCTCCGCCGCGGACAGCAGGCCCTGGCGGATCTCCCGCAGGGCGATGGACAGCGGCTTCTCCTGGACCCGGGTCTCGACCAGCGGGCCCACATACTCCAGCAGGCCCTCGCCGAGCTGGGCGTAGTAAGCGTTGATCTGCCGCGCCCGCTTGGCCGCCATGATGACCAGGCGGTACTTGCTGTCCACGACCCCGAGCAGGTCGTCAATAGGCGGGTTGGTGATGCCTTCGGCGGCGGGATTCCCGGCCACTCTGTGCCTTCCGTTTGGGAGAAATAATGCTCATCGGCCAGCTAGGGCCATCGTCAAGGCTACCAGCTGACGCCGCACGTCCCCGACAGATGTGTTGATCAGCGTCACGTCGAACTCATGCTCCGCGGCCAGTTCTACCTGGGCCGCGGCCAGCCTGCGCTCGATGACCTCAGGCGGCTCGGTGCCCCGGCCGGTCAGCCGGCGGACCAGCTCGGCCCAGCTGGGCGGGGCCAGGAAAACGAGCAGCGCGTCCGGCACCGCGGTGCGCACCTGCCGCGCCCCGGCAAGATCGATAACTAGCAGGGCGGGCTGCCCGGCGGCTAGTTTCCCGGCGAGCGGGCCGCGGGGGGTGCCATACCGGTGGCCCGCGAAAGCGGCCCATTCCAGGAGTTCACCACTCGCCAGCATCCGGTCGAAGTCGGCATCGCTGACAAAGTGGTAGTCCCGGCCGTCGACTTCACCGGGCCGCGGCGCCCGTGTGGTCGCCGATACGGAGAGCCAGATTTCCGGGCATTCCTTGCGAAGCCCGGCAACCACAGTGGTCTTGCCGACCCCGGAAGGGCCGGAAAGAACAGTCAGCCTGGCTGGCACCCCGCCCCCCCGGACAAGCGCGGTACCGCATGCGCGATCAGCGGACGTAACGGCCAACGGCCTTGGTCCCCCGCGCCCGCCCCTGGGGTAGCCAGACTGGGTCAGATAGAACTCCGGAACTCGTTTTCCAGAGCGGCGCGCTGGTTGGCACCGAGGCCACGCACGCGCCGCGATTCGGCGATGCCAAGCCGCTCCATGATCTGCCGGGCACGCACCTTCCCGATCCCAGGGACAGCCTCAAGCAACGCTGAGACTTTCATCTTCCCAAGGACATCATCGGTCTGGCCCTCCTTGAGGACATCAGACAACTTGAGTTCGTTCTTCTTGAGCCTGGCCTTGATCTCAGCCCGTTCCTTGCGCGCCCTTGCGGCCTTCTCAAGGGCGGCTGCACGCTGATCGGGAGTGAGGGGAGGAAGAGCCACTCCGGGTCACCTCGGGTTTCAGAATCGAAAACTGCGGACGGGAAGGGAAAGTAGCGAGTTCAGCCCGCTGGGGCAACGCAAACACCCGTTTGTTACGCCATAAATTGGACGATATTACTCTCCGGAAGGTCCCGAATACTTAACGTAGTCAAACGTGGTGCTCCCATGCCCCTATCATGGGCTCCGCGCGGGAGTGCTCCAAACATGCCCGTTGCCCTCAATCGGCGGCCGAGGCCAGCCGGCGCAGCGGCGCGGCGATGGCGGAG
>DATCUG010000279.1:0-2646 GCA_036567525.1 Streptosporangiaceae bacterium
GGCCCGGACGCCGAATACGCGGCCCGGCGGCTGGCCGGGCAGATCACGCTCGCGCTGCAGGCGGCGCTGCTGGTCCGGCACGCCCCGGCCGCGGTGGCCGACGCGTTCTGCGGCTCCCGGCTCGGCGCCGGGGACGGGAACGCGCTGGGCGGGCCGGGGATCCCGTTCGGCACGCTGCCCGACGGGGTGCCGGTGGGCGAGATTCTGGACCGGGCGCGGCTGGTGCCCAGGTAAGGTCTCATGGTGCGTGTGTGGCCAGGAGCGCCCTATCCACTGGGCGCAACATGGGACGGCACGGGGACCAACTTCGCGTTGTTCTCCGAGGTCGCCGAGCAGGTCGAGCTGTGCCTGCTGGCGGGCGAGGACGCCGCGCAGCTCAACGAGACCCGGATCCCGCTGACCGAGGTGGACGGCTTCGTCTGGCACTGTTACCTGCCCGACGTGGGCCCCGGCCAGCGCTACGGGTACCGGGTGCACGGGCCCTACGACCCGGGCCGTGGGCTGCGCTGCAACCCGGCCAAGCTGCTGCTCGACCCGTACGGCAAGGCGGTCAGCGGGGACGTCCGCTGGCACGAGTCCCTGTTCGGCTACCGGTTCACCGACCCGACCATGGTGAACACCGCGGACAGCGCGCCCTACATGCCCAAGAACGTGGTGATCAACCCGTTCTTCGACTGGGGCGACGACCGGGCGCCGCGCATCCCGTACCACGAGACGGTGATCTACGAGGCACACGTCCGCGGGCTCACCCTGCGCCACCCCGAGGTGCCCGCCGACCAGCGCGGCACGTACGCCGGGCTGGCCCATCCGGCGGTGATCGAGCACCTGACCCGGCTCGGCGTGACCGCGGTGGAGCTGATGCCGGTACACCAGTTCGTGTCCGAGCACAGCCTGCAGGCCCGCGGGCTGACCAACTACTGGGGCTACAACACGATCGGGTTCCTCGCCCCGCACCGCGGCTACGCGTCGTCGACCCAGCTCGGCGGGCAGGTCGGCGAGTTCAAGGCGATGGTCCGCGACCTGCACGTCGCGGGCATCGAGGTGATCCTGGACGTGGTGTACAACCACACCGCGGAAGCCGACCACCGCGGCCCGACGCTGTCCTTCCGCGGCATCGACAACGCGTCCTACTACCGGCTGCGCGACGATGACCAGCGGTACTACGTGGACTACACCGGCTGTGGCAACAGCCTCAACGTGCGGCACCCGCACGCGCTGCAGCTGATCCTGGACTCGCTGCGGTACTGGATCCTGGAGATGCACGTCGACGGGTTCCGGTTCGACCTGGCGTCGGCGCTGGCCCGGGAACTGCACGACGTGGACCGGCTGTCCGCGTTCTTCGACCTGGTCCAGCAGGACCCGGTGGTGTCCCAGGTCAAGCTCATCGCCGAGCCGTGGGACGTCGGTGAGGGCGGTTACCAGGTGGGCCAGTTCCCGCCGTTGTGGTCGGAGTGGAACGGGAAGTACCGGGACTCGGTCCGCGACTTCTGGCGCGGCCAGCCGGACACGCTGCCCGAGTTCGCCTCCCGGCTGACCGGGTCCAGCGACCTGTACGAGACCAGCGGCCGGCGGCCGGTCGCCTCGGTCAACTTCGTCACCTGCCACGACGGCTTCACGCTGACCGACCTGGTGTCCTACAACCGCAAGCACAACGCGGCCAACGGCGAGGACAACCGGGACGGCACCAACGACAACCGGTCCTGGAACTGCGGCACCGAAGGGCCGTCCACCGACCCGGCCATCACCGGCTTGCGGGCCCGGCAGCGGCGCAACTTCCTGGCCACCCTGCTCTGCTCGCAGGGCGTGCCGATGCTGCTGGCCGGGGACGAGCTGGGCCGCACCCAGGGCGGCAACAACAACGCCTACTGCCAGGACAACGAGACATCCTGGGTGGACTGGTCAGTCCTGGACGACGAGGCCGGCCTGCTCGAGTTCGCGCGGAGCGTGGCCGAACTGCGCCGCGACCACCCGGTGTTCCGGCGGCGCCGGTTCTTCCGCGGGCCGGACGCCGGGGCCAGCGACGGCGTCGGCGACATCGCCTGGTTCACCCCGTCCGGCCGGGAGATGCTGGACGCGGACTGGAAGACCGGGTACGCCAAGGCGCTCGGGGTGTTCCTCAACGGGGACCGGATCACCGAGCCCGACCCACGTGGCGAGCGGGTCCGTGACGACTCGTTCCTGCTGCTGTTCAGCGCGGACAGCCAGCCGTGCCGGTTCACCCTGCCCGGCCCCCAGTTCGGCGGCAGCTGGACGGTGGAGCTGGACACCGGCGCTGAGACCCCCGGCGAAGTGGCCCAGTACGGCGCCGGGGCCGAGGTCATCGTGGTGCCGCGGGCCATGGTCGTGCTGCGCCGCAGCACCGAGCCGGCCTGACCCGGGCCATGCGCCAGATCTACCCGCCGGGCCGCGACGGCCAGCCGCCTGACCTGGCCGCGCTGTACGCCTACCCGGCCGGGCCGGACCGGGCCTGGATGCGGGCGAACATGATCGAGAGCGTGGACGGCGCGGCCACGGTGGACGGCTTGTCCGGCGGGCTGTCCGGGCCGGCCGACCGGGAAGTGTTCGGCGTGCTGCGCGCGCTGGCCGACGTGATCCTGGTCGGCGCGGGCACCGGCGGATCCTGGCCGAAGGCGGCCCGCACCTGCT
>DATCUG010000280.1:0-6615 GCA_036567525.1 Streptosporangiaceae bacterium
GCCACCACCGAGTCGGTCATCCGCAGCAGCGTGCCGATGGCCGCCGCCGCGGCCGCGTCGCCGTCCGCAGCCGCATAGGCCGCGGCCAGTTCCGGGGCGCGGCCGGCCAGCGCGAGGTCGTGCAGCGCGGCGAGGATCACCGTGGGGTTCCGCTTGCGCGCCGGCGCCGCCTCGATGGCGCGCAGCGCCTCGGCGGATTCACTCAGGGCGACGGCGACCCGCTCGTACAGTGCCGATGTCCCGGCGGCTTCGGCCGCACCGAAGTCCCGGTACACCTGAGCGAGTGAGCGGGCCGCTGGCATCCCGCCGATACTAGGTGCTCACCACCGCCGGGAACGCGACCGGGCTGCGGTTCCCGGCGGAGTCCACCGCGCGCAGGCCGAACTGGACGTTGTCCTTGGAAATGTTCAGCGTGACCGTGGTGACGTTGCCGACGCCGGTCGCGCTGGTCCAGTCGGCGGCCGTGGTCTCCCGCATGACCACCTCGTAGCCGGCCAGGTTGGCTTCCGGGTTGGCGTTCCAGCTCAGCGTGGTCAGGTTGGTGCCGGAGTAGCCCACCGGTGTGGTGACGTGGATCTCCAGTCCCTTGGGTGTGCTGGGCGAGCTGGCCAGCGCCCACAGCGCGGCCCCGTTCACCCGGGCGACCCGGGCGCAGTAGTCGAAGTCCACGAACTGGATCAGGTCGCCGTTCTGCACGCCGTTCACCACTTCGACGTTCCGGTGCTCGTGGTTGAAGTTCTCCCGCGGCTCGGTGAACCGGGCCGCCGGGTAGCCCTGGGTCTGGAACGAGAGGTGGTCGCTGCCGCGCAGGTACCGGTCGCGCCGCCAGATCACCCGCACGTTCATGCCGGTCAGCTCGCGCGGCGCGACCTCGGTTACGTACCGGCCGAGCTGCCGGGACAGGCTGTCGTTCTCGCCGCCGACGGCCTGCATGGTCGTGATCTGAGCCGAGGTCACGTCGGTCGGCACGCCTTCCACGAACAGCCGCACGGTGAACGGATCGGGCGGGGTGCCGTCCCAGGCCTGGCTGGCCCCGACGATGTCGTTGCTGAACATGCCCTGCACGTCCGCGCCGGCCGCGGCCATCTGCTGGGCCATGTAACCCGAGCCGTACAGGCCCTGCTCCTCGCCGGACACCACGCCGAACACCAGGGTGCCGGGGAACTGGTGACGGGCGAACAGCCGGGCCAGTTCCAGCACGCAGGCCACGCCGGAGCCATCGTCGTCGGCACCGGGAGCGTCGCTGGTGAAGTCGAGCACGTCGGTCACCCGGGAGTCGAGGTGCCCGGTCACCACGTAAAACCGCTCGGGGGCCGCCGTACCCTGCAGCGTGGCGATGACGTTGGTGATCGTGGTCGGTACCGGGATGCGGTTCGAGACCGGCTGCACGAACGACTGCTTCTGCACCGTCATCCGCCCGCCGGAGGTGGCCGCGATGGCCTGCATCTGGCTGTACACCCAGGCGGTGGCCGCACCGATGCCACGCACGGGATCGGTCTGGCTGGACAGGGTGCTCCGGGTACCGAACTGGGTCAGCCGCAAGATAGTCGCGTGGATCCGGGCCGGGTCCACGGCCCGGAGCAGGGCCCGCAGGTCAGCGGATGGCTCGCGGTGCGGCAGGGTGCCGCCCGCGGCGGCATCGGTGGCGGCGTCGGCGCGGGTAGCACTGGCCGCGAACGGGGCGGCGACCGCGGTGGCGGCGCCGGCGGACAGGAACGCACGGCGGCTTGGGCCGGTGCGGCCTAACTCAGAATGGCTCGTCATGCCCATGACCCAACGACGGGCCAGGCCAAAAGTCAACCCATTCCTATTGGTTGCCGCGATCATTGCCGCGCGGCAGCAGCAGCCGGAACTCGCTGCCCTCGCCGGGGGTGCTGGTCACCTCGATCCGGGCGTTCAGCGACTGCGCGGCCCGGCGGGCGATGGCCAGCCCCAGTCCGGAGCCCCCGGTGGCCCGGTCCCTGGCCTCATCGACCCGGTACAGCCGGTCGAAGATCCGCTCCAGGTGCTCGGGCGCGATGCCCATCCCGGTATCCCGGACCGCGATCACCGCCACCGACCGGCGGCGCTGGGCCACGATCCGGACCCGGCCGCCCGCGGGCGTGTACCGGATCGCGTTGGACACGAAGTTGTTCACCACGTAGTCGATGAGCCGCGGGTCGGCGCGCACCGACACCTGCTCCGCGCACACCACCAGGGTGACCTTGGCGTCGCCAGCGGCCAGCCGGAACCGCTGCGCGGTCTCCGCGCACGCCGCGCCGAGGTCCACCTGCTCCTGGCGGACGCTCTCGGCCAGTTCCAGCCGGTGCAGGTGGCGGACGTCATCGAGCAGCTGCTGCAGCCGGTCGGACTCGTGCACCACGATGGCGGCGGCCTCTGCGCGCTCGGCGCGGCTGCGGGCGCTGTGGTCGACCAGCGCCACGGCGAAGCCGGACACCGCGCTGAGCGGGGTGGCGATCTCGTGGGCCAGGTCGGCCAGGAACCGCTTCTGCTCGGCATCCGCCTGCTGCAGCTGGCCGGCCATGTGGTCGAACGCCCGGCTCAGGCGGCGCACCAGCACGGTGGCGGCCAGCCAGGCCTCGCCGATCAGGACGAGCGCGACGACGCTGGCCATGACCGGCGCGGGCAGCGCGCCGGACGCACTGGCCGCGGCGACGCAGACCGCCGCGGTGGCCAGCATCCCGGCCAGCAGCCACACCCGGAGCCGGGTCAGCCGGTCAAGCATCGGCTTCCAGCCGGTAGCCGACGCCGCGCAGCGTCGAGATCCGCAGCGCGCCCGCCAGCTTGCGGCGCAGGCCGACGATGTGCACGTCGATGGTCTTCTCGCTGACGAACCGGGACCCCCAGACCTCGTCCAGCAGCTGGTCCCGGGTGAAGGCCCGGCCGGGACTGGCCAGCAGCGTCTCCAGCAGGTCGAACTCGCGCCGGGTCAGCTCGATCCCGGCGCCGCCGATCGTGCACCGCCGGGCCCGCTTGTCCAGCTCGACCACGCCGACCCGCAACGTGGCCGCGTCCGCGCCGAAGCCGCGGGCCCGGCGGAGCTGGGCCCGGACCCGGGCCACCACCTCGTGGGCCAGGAACGGCTTCACCACGTAGTCGTCGGCGCCGACCTCCAGCCCGGCCACCCGGCTGGCCTCCTCGCCGCGCGCGGTGAGCAGGATGATCGGGATCGAGGAATTGCGCCGCACCTGCCGGACCACCTCGAAGCCGTCCACCTCGGGCAGCATCACGTCCACGATGGCCAGATCGATGTCGCCGCGGCGCAGCGCCGCCAGCGCCTGCGACCCGGTGCTGGCCTCCTGCACCGCGAAGCCTGCCTTCCCCAGGTACAGGCGCATCAGGCGGCGCAGGGACAGCTCATCGTCCACGACGAGAATCCGGGCCGCGTTCATGGTTCACATGTTCACATGCGCTCACCCTGCCCTGGCTAGTCCTTAACGGTTCCCTAATTCCGCCTCCGTAGCGTCCGGGGCTAAACCCGGCCAGCCGAGGAGGTAACCGGCCATGTTTCCGCTGACCGTTACGCAACCGCCGGACCAGGCCCCGCACCGGCCGCTCGCCGCATCCATCGAGGTCACCCGGGGTGCGGTACACGACGTGCTGGACAGCGCCGACGCCCTGACGCGGCATAAGGGCATCGCCCGGCTCAGCGGCCACCTGGCCGTGATGTGCCGGACCGTGTACCCGGGTGCCGGGCACTGGCCAGGCATTGGCGTTCAGCTAAAGGTGGAGTGCCTCAGCCAGGCACGCGAGGTGCTGTGGACGATGCGGGCGCTGGAATGCCACCTGTCCGGGTGCACGTCGGCGGCGGGCCGGCCGGTGCGGGCCGTGTCCGCGGCGCTGGGCCGGCAGCTGGACGGCTACTGGGCGGCCGAGCAGGACCTGGTGGACTGGGTCGAGGGCCGGCTCGATGCGGCCGGCCGGGACCGGCTGGCCGGGGCGTACTGGCGGGCGCTGCGCCAGGCGCCGACCCGGCCGCATCCGCGGTGCCCGCGTTCTGGGCCGCTGCGGCATGTCATGTTCTGGTGGCACGGCCGCTGGGACCGGCTGCTCGACGGGGTCGACTCGCGGGCCGGGGTGGGCCGCGACTTCGCCGCCGTGCTGGCCCGCCCGGCCAGCGCCGTCCTGGCCCAGCCGGCCAGCGCGGAGCAGGGTTAGCTTGGCCGGGCTGGCCGCGCGCGCCGCGGCCCTGGTCGCGCCGGGCAAAGGCATCCTGGCCGCCGACGGGAGCGGCAGCACGATGGCGTGGCGGCTGGCCGCAGCCGGGGTGGCCGCCACCGCGGCCAGCCGCCAGGCCTGCCGGGAGATGCTGGTGACCGCGCCCGGCCTGGGCAGCGGGATCAGCGGCGTCATCCTGGCTGCGGAGACGCTGCGGCAGCGGCTGCGCGACGGGCGGCGGTTCCCGGCCGCGCTGGCTGACCTGGGCATGATGACCGGCATCAAGGCCGACGCGGGCGCCGGGCCGCTGGCCGGCACCCAGGGCGAGCCGGTCACCGAGGGCCTGGACGGGATCCTGGGCCGGCTCCGCGCGTATGCCGCGCTGGGCGTGCAGTTCGCCACCTGGCGGGCGGTGCTGCGGACCGGTCCCGGCATGCCCTCGGCGCTGGCCATCCGGGCCAATGCGCAGGCGCTGGCCCGGTACGCGGCGGCCTGCCAGGAGGCCGGGCTGGTGCCCATCGTGGAACCCGCGGTGCTGATGAACGGGGCCACGTCGCTGGGCCGGTGCGCCACCGTGACCACGCTCGTCCTGCTCGAAGTGATGAGCAGCCTGGACGAGTACGAGGTGGACTTCGCCAGCGTGGTGCTGCGGCCCAGCATGGTGTGGCCCGGCGGCGACTCGGCCGCCACCGTGTCACCGGCCGAGGTCGCCTCGGCCACGCTGAGCGCGCTGGACAGCCTGCCCGCCACGCTGGCCGGGGTAGCGTTCCTGTCCGGCGGGCAGCGGCCGGAACGGGCCACCGAGAACCTGGCCGCGATGCAGGGCGCGCTGCACCTGTGGCCGGTGACGTTCGCGTTCGGCCGGGCGCTGGTCGATCCGGCGCTGGCTGCCTGGCAGGGGGAACCGGACCGGTGGGCGGCCGGGCAGCGGGCGCTGGCCCGGCGGGTGGCGCTGAACGTGGCCGCGGTGCAGGGCCGGTACAGCCGGGACCTGGAGGCGACCTACCAGCTTTCCGCCCGGCCGGTCTCGGCCTGATCGCAGTCGGCGTGTTCGGCCGGGGTCATCACCAGCGTCTGGATGCCCAGAGCTTCGGCGATCCGGCGTTCTTCCACCGACCACGGGCGGGGATCGGTCGGCCACGGGGCGGCTAGCTCGTCGAACTCGCCGTTCTTGACCCGGGCCAGGAACGCGGCCCACTCGCCCGGGGTGAACGTCATCGGCTCCCGGCCCGGGAACTTGGAATCTCGCACCAGGATGGTGACGTCTCCCGCGCCCCGGCGCCAGGCGATCTCCACGCAGTTATGGTGACTGCCGCAGTAGCTGGACTTCCGCCACTCCAGCTCGGGACTGTGCATGCTCACAGCCTGCGGCAGGTGACCGGACGGCCGCCTTGCAGTCGCCTTGATGCCTGGCTTGCCGCCCAGGTCAGCGTGCGTTTAGCGGCGGCGTCGCGTGGGTGCGGTGCCGTCGTGGCATAACCTGGCTCCCCGGTGCAACAGCTACGGAAGAGGCACGATGAGCGCGCAGAAGCCAGAGATCGACTTTCCCGGCGGCGAACCACCTGCCGAGCTGGAGGTCAAAGACATCTGGGAAGGCGACGGCCCGGCGGCCAAGGCGGGCGACAACGTCCAGGTGCATTACGTCGGGGTCGCGTACTCCACCGGCGAGGAGTTCGACGCGAGCTGGGACCGGGGCGAGCCGCTGTCGTTCCGGCTCGGCGCCGGGCAGGTCATCACGGGCTGGGACCAGGGCGTGCAGGGCATGAAGGTCGGCGGCCGGCGGCAGCTGACCATCCCGCCGGGCCTGGCCTACGGGGACCGCGGCGCCGGGAACGCGATCGCGCCCGGTGAGACCCTCATCTTCGTCTGCGACCTGGTCTCGGTCTGAGCCGTTCCCGGCGCCAGGGGTCAGGCCTAGACGACGCCGGGCGCGCTGGCTGACTGGCTAGGCGGCGGCTGGCCCAGCTGGTTCCAGCTCGGGAGCGATCCGCCTGGCTGGACGGAGAACCTGAAGCGCAGCGACTTCGGCATACCCCGGCGGTTGACGTAGCTGTACGTCATCTCGCGGTAGGACGGCTGGCCGTTGTGCGCCTGGATACCCCGCAGGCGCACGGTGACCGGGTAGATGGTGGGGCGCCAGCCGGATATCGGACCTGCCTGGGGCCAGAAGATGCCGAGCTGGCCGCTGGCCCATGCCTGCGGGCTGCCCCAGTGATGCCAGGTCAGCTGCCGGGCCACCGGCGCCCCGCCCATGCCGACGTAGATGGCCGGCGGGCGCTGAACCATCCCGGACCAGCCGACCGCGTCTGGCTGCACCCGCACCGGGGCGGCCGCGGTGCTGGCCGGGCTGGCTGCGGCCGGGCTGGTTGCGGACGGATTAGTTGCGGGCGGATTGGTTGCGGCCGGGCTGGGTGCGGCCGGGTGAGCGCTCGGGCGGGGCGTGGCGCAGGCAGCCAG
>DATCUG010000281.1:0-13229 GCA_036567525.1 Streptosporangiaceae bacterium
GGACGCGGTCTGGCGGCCCGCCGCGTCGAACGCCGAGGCGGCCCGCCAGGTGGCGGACGGGGAACTCGACGCCGCGCTGGCCGGCGCGTTTGCGGCCAGCAAGTACGGCCTGGCCGTGCTGGTGCCGGACGCCCACGACCGGCCGGACGCGGTGACCCGGTTCGTCGTGGTCACCCAGCCCGGCCCGCTGCCCCCGGCGACCGGCTCCGACCGGACCTCACTGGTCGCGTTCCTCCGCGAGGACCATCCCGGTGCGCTGATGGAGATCCTCACCGAGTTCGCGGTGCGCGGGGTCAACCTGAGCCGCATCGAGTCCCGGCCGACCGGGGACGGTCTGGGCCGGTACTGCTTCTCCATCGACTGCGAGGGGCACCTCGACGACGCCCGGGTCGGCGAGGCCCTGATGGGCCTGCGCCGGGTCTGCGCCCAGGTCCGGTTCCTGGGCAGCTACCCGCGGCACGACGGGGGGGCGACCCAGGTCCGGGCGGGTACGTCGGACGCCGAATTCGCGCAGGCCGCCGCCTGGCTGTCCCGGCTGCGCTACGGCCGGGTCTAGCTAGCAGCGTTTAGCTGGCCGGCTCTGGCTAGCCGGCCGGCTACAGGTAGGGGCCGGACGCGCGGCCCTGCTGCGGCGGGCCCTCGTCTCCGCCGGGCACCATGCCGGGCGGCAGCGCGCCCGGCGGCAGCGCGCGGCGCATCTGCTCGAGCTGGGCCCGGGCCGCCATCTGCTGCGCGAACAGCGTGGTCTGGATGCCGTGGAACAGGCCCTCCAGCCAGCCGACCAGCTGGGCCTGCGCGATGCGCAGCTCGCTCTCGCTGGGCACCTCGCCCTCGGTGAACGGCAGGGACAGCCGTTCCAGCTCGGCGACCAGCTCAGGAGCGAGCCCGTCCTCCAGCTCCTTGATCGAGCTCTGGTGTATCTCACGGAGCCGGGCCCGGCTCTTCTCATCCAGCGGGGCCGCTTTGACCTCATCCAGCAGCTGCCGGATCATGCTGCCGATCCGCATGACCTTGGCCGGCTGCTCGACCATCTCCATGACCGGGCGCTCGCCGCCGGCCTCGTCCTCGGCACCGTCAACGGCGGTGTCCACCGGCACGCCGTCCGGGCCGAGCACGACGACACGGGCGCCCTGGTCTGCTTCCGGGTTCCGTTCGCTCATGGTCTTAGTCTTGCGCCTCCGCCGGGGTGCCTGGACCACCCGGCCGGCCAGTTGGCTAGTTGGCCAGCAGAATCTTCCCGGTGTGCGTGCCCTCGCCGAACAGCCGGTGTCCCTGCGCCGCGTCGGCCATCGGCAGCACCCGGTCGATGACCGGGTGGATCTTCCCCGCGCTGAGCAGCGGCCAGGCGTGCTCCCGGGCCGCCGCCACCACGGCGGCCTTCTCCGCGGGCGGCCGGGCCCGCAGTGTGGCGCCGCACACCGTGGCCCGCTTGCCCATCAGCAGGCCGAGATCCATCTCGGCGCGCGGGCCGCCCTGCACCGAGATCACCACCAGCCGGCCCCAGGTGGCCAGCGCGGCCAGGTTCCTGGCCAGGTACGGGCCGCCGACCACGTCCAGGATGACGTCGGCGCCGCGGCCGTCGGTGAAGTCGAGGATGGTCTGGACGAAATCCTGGTCGCGGTAGGAGATGGCCAGGTCGGCGCCGAGCTCACGGCACCGGGCCAGCTTGTCCGGGCTGCCCGCGGTGCAGGCCACCACCGCGCCGTCCGCCTTGCCCAGCTGGATCGCGAAGCTGCCCATCCCGCCGGCCCCGCCGTGCACCAGGTACACCTCGCCCGGGTCCAGGTGGGCCTGCAGGTAGACGGTGCCCTGGACGGTGCAGGCCGCCTCGGGCAGCCCCGCCGCGTCGGTCAGCGACACCCCATCCGGGACCGGCAGCAGCTGGCCCTGCGGCACGGCCACCTTCTCCGCGTAACCGCCGCCGCCCAGCAGGGCGCACACCTCGTCCCCGGTCTGCCAGCCGGTGACCCCGTCGCCGAGCGCCGAGATCCGGCCGGAGCACTCCAGCCCGGGGTAGGGCGGCGCACCTGGTGGCGGCGGGTACAAGCCCTGGCGCTGCATCAGGTCGGCCCGGTTCACCCCGGCCGCGGCGATGTCGATGACCACCTCACCCGGCCCCGGCTCCGGATCGGGAACCTCCGCCCAGCTCAGTACGTCAGGCCCACCCGGCTCGGTGATCACGATGGCACGCATCGGGTTCTCTTTTCGTCAGCGCGGTGAGTTGGCGGTCGCCGGTGACCACCTTCTCACCGCGCTGTGGCCGGGCGCGCGGTGCGGGGGCTCAGCAGGGGGTGCGGTCGTCGGCCCCGGCCTCGATCCAGCGGCACACCGCGCCGATGCCGTCGGCCAGCCCGGTGGCCGCCCGCCAGCTCAGCTCCTGCTCGGCCAGGCCCACCGCGAGCACACTGCGCTGCAGCTCACCGGGCCGGGGTGGGCGCAGCTGCGGGCGGAGCGGGCGGCCGGACGCGCTGGCGATGATCTCGACCAGGTCCAGCACGCTGGTTTCCACCCCGGTGCCGATGTTCCAGTTGCCCGGCTGCCCGGCGTCGGCCGCGGCCAGGAACGCCCGCACCACGTCGCCGACGTAGACGTAGTCCCGGGTCTGGCTGCCATCCCCGTAGACGGACGGGTCGCGCCCGGCCAGCGCGGCCGCGCAGAAGATGGGGATCACCCCGGCCTCGCCGCTCGGGTCCTGCCGCGGGCCATACACGTTGGCCAGCCGCAGCACCGCGTGCCGGGTGCCGTGCAGCCGGTTGTACAGGCCGAGATACTGCTCGGCGCAGAACTTGGCGATGCCGTAGGGCGACTCGGGCTGCGGCGGTACGTCCTCCGGTGAGGGCACCGGCGCGTCCCGGCCGTACATCGCGCCGCCGGAGGACGCGAACAGCACCCGCGCGCCCACCGTGCGGGCCGCCTCCAGCACGTTGACCGTGCCATCCACGTTGACCTGCGCGTCGCACTGTGGGTCGGTCACCGAGAGCCGGACGTCGATCTGCGCGGCCAGGTGGCAGATCAGCTCGGGCCGGTCCCGGGACATGATTGCCTGCAGCGCGGCCGCGTCCGTGATGCTGGCCTTGTGCACGGTGGCCCGTTCGTCCAGCCGGGCCGGCCGGCCCGCGGACAGGTCGTCCACCGCGGTCACCTCGTCGCCCCTGGCCAGGAACGCATCTGTGAGGTGGGACCCGATGAAGCCGGCCCCGCCTGTCACCACTATCCGCATACCGGTTTCCCCCATCATGTTCCGTTGTGGCCGGTTTCTCCGGCCGGCCAGGCCGCTTCCCCCGAAGCCAGCTCATTCACCCCGCCCGGGTCACCCGGATCTTCGGCTGGTGGTCCCACGGGTCGTACCAGTCGTCGAGCAGCCGGGTGCGCAGCCCATGCTGCTCAGCCAGCGCGAACAGCGTCTCGGGCCGGTAGTAGAAGTCCTCCCTGAGCACCTGGTAGTCCCGGTCGTGGTGCGCGTAGAAGGTGAAATCGAAGAAGCCGTCCGGCGTCATTATCCGGCCAATGTTGGCCAGGCACTCCTCGATGATCTCGATCGGGCAGTGGGTGAACACGCTGTTCGCGTGCACGACCGTGAAGTAGCTGTCCGGCAGGAAGTCGAACGTCAGATCCTCGGTCAGGGCGAGCCGGGGCAGCTTGTGCTGCAGCCCAGCCGAGCTGAGCACATGCTCAGCGGATATCAGGATGTCACTGGAGATGTCTATACCGTAATAATTCCCGGTATCTAGGTAGTCGATGAGCAGGCGGCCAGCCCGGAGATTCCCGCAGCCAATCTCCAGCACCCGGTCGGCAGGCCGCAGGCCATGCTTGACCAGATAGTCGAACTGCATCTTGCCGAACTCGAGCCACTGCTCGTGGCTCCGGCTGCCCACCGCCACCTCGACGCCATGCGCGGTGGCCTTGTACTTCATTATCCTGCGGTAGTAACTGACGTGATCCCTGGCCCTGGCCCGTATCCACGCGTCGGCGCACACCCGGCGGATGTACGGCGTTATCTGATCCGGATGACGGGCCGCGAAAGCCAGCTTGTACACCAGGCTCGAACGAGCCAGATTCCGCGTAGCATTCATTGTGTACCCCCGAGCCGGGCAGCTGATATCCGTGGGTGGCGAGAGAGAGTAAAGCGTGAGAGCACGACTGGTCACCGCGATTCTGGTCGTCGTGTCGGTGGCGGCGGCCGGCTGCAGTGTGCCGGGGCCCGGTGCTACCTCGCCGACCACCCCGGCCGGGTCCGCGACCAGCCCGGACCGGCATCCGCCCAGCGCCTCCAGTAAGGCCTTTGTGACGCAGGTGAGCTGCGGTGACACGCGGGCCGACGCCGCCACATTGCAGCACGCCATCGATGCCAGCCCGGACGGCTCGGTGATCCAGATCGGCGGCACCTGCCTGCTCGACCGGAGCATCGTGCTGCTGGCCAACCGGACCTACACCGGCGCCAGCCGCACCGGCACCGTGCTCCGGCAGGACACCGCGCTGCCCTATGTCCTGGCCTCCTCGGCCTATGTGGATAATTCCGCGACCACCGGTTCCCCGCTGACTATCCAGCGGCTGACCGTGGCCTGTTCCGGCCAAGGCAATACCGACGGAATCATCGTCATGAACTGGCAGGCCGACGTGCA
This sequence comes from Streptosporangiaceae bacterium, assembly GCA_036567525.1. Taxonomy (GTDB): domain Bacteria; phylum Actinomycetota; class Actinomycetes; order Streptosporangiales; family Streptosporangiaceae; genus RYN-230. The sequence goes on from DATCUG010000281.1 coordinate 4,623, forward strand.
GGAAGTGGATGTGACTAACTGCGGCGGCTCCGGGATTGTGGACACCAGCCAGACGCCGAACGGCGCGACCATTGGCAATACCAGCGTGAACAGCCGCTTCGCGGACAACTTCATCACCGGCAGCGGGGCCAATGGTTTCCAGGTCATCGACCACGGGAACTCGGTGACCGATGGTTTCCTGCTGGATAACCGGATCGCCAACTCCGGTGGCAACGCTGTCCAGCTGGACAACGCGGCGGGCTGGAATATATCCGGCAATCATCTGTATAATGACAAGTCCGACGCAATCATGGCGAACCGCCTGTATGGCACGACCATATCCGGCAATTACATAGAGGACTTCGCCAGCCAGCGCACGGCGGGCCCGTGGTACGGCATAACTGGTACCGCCCAGGGCGGCAACGGATCCACCATCTACGGTAACCGGATCTTCAATGATCTCGGCGAAACCGGCGACGCCACGCACATCTATATTGGCATCGTGGCGGTCAACGGCCGTACCGGCAACATCGCCATCTACGGGAACGCGATCCGGGGCGCGGGACCCCGTGATGTCGCCCTTTCCTTCAGTGCCGGGGCGGGCAGCCTGGCCGTCGCGGTGGCCGGCAATGTCATCACTCAGGTCGGCACCACGGAGCGGCATTTTGGCGCCGTTCATCTCTCCCCCGGGAGCTGACCAGGCGGCGGCCGCCGCACCCGCCGGGACACCGCGGCATGCACCGCGCCGTACCGCTTGAGCAGCTGATCGGCGGGCTCGTAGAGCCGGGGATAGGCCCGGATGGTGCGCACCGCCCACTGGGCCGGGGCGATGTGCGCCCGGTGCAGCAGGCCCAGCGGGGAGCGGGCCGTGACCGCTCCTTCGCCGACGTAGAGGTCGCTGCTCTTCAGCTCCTCCTTGTACCGCTTGGCGCCCTTGCCCAGGTCGATGAGCTCGACACCGACGCCAGCCGCGGCCTCCACCATGAGCACGTGCTCGACGAGGCCCGGCGAGTACTGCGCGTACCGGGTGTCGTAGGCCGGGAACCAGTGCGCCACCACCGGCCCGCTCCGCACGCCCAGGTGCGCCGCGACCGCTGTGTCCCCGGCGTACAGCACCGAGAACAGGCCGCTGAAGTGGCTGCCCCGGGTGCCGAACAGCTCCTCGATCAGGCCGACGATCCACGGGTGGGCGAACCGGTCGCTGCGCCCGGTGCGCCGGTACTGATCCGACTTCCAGGCCATCAGCGCGTGCAGCGCGGCCCAGTCGCCGGACTCGGTGGCCAGCCGGAGCGGGCCGACTTCGCGTTCCATCTTCCGCCGCTTGCGTCCCACCGAGCGGAGGAACGACGCCGACCGCACCTTGAGCTTGGCCTGGTAGGCGGCCCACCCGTCGGCCAGGTCGATGACCGGTGACGGCGCGGTGGCGGCCAGGTACGGGCGGAACGGCTGCTGCTCCGCGGTCAGGTGGTCGAACGCGAACACCGACAGGCCGCAGCCGCGGAGCAGCTCGTGTGGGTCCCACTCGAAGCCCGGCACGTGCACCAGGCCCTGGCAGTCGGTCAGCCCGGCGCCGATCGGCAGGCCCACGCCGGCCCGGTGTTTCTCGAACGGCAGGAAGCCGCTGACTGTGCTCCCGTCAGTCAGCACGGCGACCCGGGCGTCCGCCCGGTGGTGGCCGACCGCCTGGGCGAACTCCGGGGTGAGGAACGGGTTCCGCAGCCCGGCCGTCCCAGTGGTCGCCCGGCCGGAGTGGCGCTGCATGTCCTGCCACGCGCTGACCTCGGCTGGCCCCAGCTCACTGGGATGGATGACGGAGATACGCATAGGCCGTCACCGCCTAACCCGCTGGGGCGGCCGAGGCGGCCACCCGGTGCGCCGCGAACCCGGCGCCGCACACGAACCGCATGACCGGGCCGAACGTGGCGGCTGCGGGCAGCCCGACAAAGTACATGCCGCGCACCGACGACTCGAACGACCGGTTCAGCGCCGGGAACGTGCCGGACAGCTTGATCCGCTGCCGCAGGCCGGTCTCCAGGAAGCCCAGCTTGGCCAGGTCGACCCGGTAGCCGGTGGCGGCCAGGACGTGGTCCACCCGCAGCTCGGCATGCTGCCCGTCCGAGCAGGTGGTGGACAGCAGCACGCCGTCCCCGTCCAGCGCCGCGTGCCGCACCGCGTGCTGGTTCAGCACCGGCACCACGCCGTCCACCCGGTCCTTCAGCCACCATGCGCCGAGCGGGCCGAGCACCCGGCGGACCAGGTTCAGCCGGGTCTGCTCGGGCAGGTAGTGGAAGTAGCCCGGGGCATGGCTGAACGGGTAGATCCGCCACGTCGGGCCGAGCGGGGAGTGCGGCTGCGGCAGCATCCCGGCCAGCCCGGTCGGGTGCTTGGGCGGGCTGCCCCACCGGGCTGCCCGGCGGACCAGCACGGTCACGTCGGCCCCGGCCTCGTGCAGCAGCGCGGCGCTCTCCAGCGCGGACTGCCCGGCACCGATGACCGCCACCCGGCGGTCGCGGAACCCGGTCAGGCGGCTGTGCTGCGAGGTGTGCGAGACCGCGGCGTCCGGCGATGGCTGCCCGCCTGGCGCGAGCGCGGCCAGCTGGTCCGGGACGTAGTCGACGTGGCTGACCCCGGTGGCTACCACCACGGTGGGGGTGCGGATCTCCTCACCGGTGCCCAGCGTGACCACGAACCCGGTCCCGGCCCGTTCCACGTGCGTCACCACCGACGTCTCGACCTGCGGCACGACCCGTTCCTGGAACCACTGGCCATACCGGCTGAACAGCTCGATCGGGATGATGTCGTCGTTCTCGTCCTGCAGCGGCCGGACACCCTGGCTGGTGCAGTAGTCGGCCAGGCGGTAGCCCGGCCTGGCCGCGCTCAGGCTGGACGCGTCCGGGGTGGACTTGAGGCACATGCCCGCGGGCATGTGGCTGCGCCAGCTCGACATCACGTCGCCGAACACCCGTGGCTGGACGCCCCGGGCACTCAGGTGAGCGGCGACCGACAGGCCGTAGGGACCGGCCCCGATAACGATGGCAGGAGTCTGCGTAGGCATGATGTGTTCCGTCCTTGTCATGTGTGCTTGCGTCGCCAGGCGGGACGGCGACTCCGGAGATAGGACAATGCCGGTGTTGCTGATCTCGGCAACATGGCGAGGAAGGGCAGCGGGTCGTCCGGCGCGAGCCAGGCGAGTTCCGTTTCGACGGCCTGGCTGGGCGCGGACGGCGTGCGGTAGCCGCTGCCGCGCTCGCCCAGCCGGGATAGTGCGTGGATGTGCTCGACCACGATCCGGCGGCCACTGATCTGGTCGCCGGGCGGCACCGGTTCGCCGGTGAGGTCGAGGTACTGAGCGCGGATGACGTCGATCCCGGCCGGCGTCTCGAACAGCCGGAACTGGTTACCCATCCGCGGGTTGAAGTCGACCAGTTTGTATTGCTGGTCGCGCCGGTCGTAGCGGACGTCGAGGTCGGCTATGCCGTGGAAGCCAACCGCCTTGCAGAACCGCTCGACCTGGTCGGCCAGCGCCGGGTTGGGCACCGCGATGCCGGATGCGGTGGCCCCGGTGTTCGGCGGCCACGACCCGGTCTTCACCCCGGTGAACAGCACCCGGCAGTTACTGTCGGCGTCGCAGTACAGGTGCACGATCCAGTCCTCGGCCTCCTGGTGCGGGATGTACTCCTGCAGCAGCAGGGCGGGTGCTTCCCGGGTGGACGAGGCCAGCTCGATCAGTTCCGCGGCCGAGTCGACCACGGTGGTGCCCGCGACGGCGGGTGCCCGGCGGCGCACCCACGGCGCGGCGTTCTTGACCACGACCGGGAACGCCGCGCGGGCGGCGAACGCGGCCACCTGAGCCGCGTCGGACGCGAACGCCCAGTCCGGCACCGGGAACCCGTGTTCCTGGCCGAGCGCGGACATCTCGTGCTTGCTGGCCAGCTTGCGGATCAGCCCTGGGTCGGCGGGCCGCGGGAACAGGAAGTACCTGGACAGCTCGCTGGCCTGCTCAGCCAGCAGCACCGCCGCCTCGTCGTCCACCGGCACGGCCACGGCCGGCCGGCCGAGCTGCCGCCCGATCCCGGCCAGCCCGCCGGCCAGGTCGGCCGGATCCTCGCGACCGGTGGTCCGCCAGCGGAACGTGCCGGTGCAGTACCGGGACACCGCCGCCGGGGTGAACCGGTCCTCGCTCGTCGCGTACACCGGCACGCCGAGGCGGCCGAGCGTGCGGATGGCGGCGACGCCGCCGGAGTGCAGCGGGTAGTGGCCGATCTTGACGATCAGCGCCGGAGTCTGGCTGTCTTTCGGGTCTGCGGTCACAGCAACCCCCCGTGAATGGATGGCAGCAGCGCGAAGCGCACCACCACGACGGCTAGCGTCAGGAACAACAGGGGGTACGAGGCCAGGGTGAGTGGACGGACCAGTTGGCGGGCGGCCGGGCCGCCGATCCGGGCGAACTCGCGTGCCGCCAGCACCAGGATGGTGGCCAGCACGATGAGCAGTTCGGCCGCGCCCAGCAGTGCGGGGTAGCTGGCGCGACCGGATCCGTTAGGTGGCAGTGGATAAGGCTTGTCCTGGTGCCGCCAGTGCCAGGCGTAGATCACCGCGTCACTGTTGGCGAACACCACCCGGACCTTGGGTTCGGCGCTGAATTGCTGCCGGAAGCTGTCCTCCCAGCCGGCCGGGTAACCGGCCGCCTGCTGCAGGTAGGTGTCCTGGGTCCGGCTTTCCACCAGGAACGCATCCGGGCCGGCGTTGTGCAGCGCGTACCGCACGTCCTTGACCGCGGCCGGGTTCCGCGGTGCCTGTACCGGGACGTAGAGCACCCGGCTGATGTCCTGGTAGGCCCACGGCATCTCCGGCGTGACATCGATCTTGGTGGACGAGCTCAGCCAGAGCAGCCGGACGGCGTGCGTGTCGTGCTGGTAGATCCAGTTGGTGGCGGCCAGCTCTCCCGGCGGCACCCGTTCGAACGCCTCGTTCCCGTAGCGCACCAGGATGAACGAAACCGGAAAGATCACCGCGCACAACGCCAGTACCGGGAACAGCCGCCACCCCGCCCTGGCCGCTACCGGGTTCGGGAAAAAGAAGCAGGCGGCCAGCACACAGGCCGGCGGGAGCAGGAAGAGGTAGATGCGCAGCGCGATTTCGCCGCCATAGCTCTGCAGCCCGACCGTGAGCATGGGCAGGATGAACAGCGCGATCAGCACCCGGTCGTCGAAGCCGCGGAAGCGGCGGCGGAGCAGCCCGAGCACGGCCAGGCCGACGATGGCCCCGGCCACCCCGACCCGGGCGTGCAGCGTGAGCAGGTGGGTGGCGGTGCTGCCGGCCAGCCGGCCGCCGACGCTGCTGGTCAGGTTGCCGCGCAGGTTGCCGACCCCGCCGAAGATGTTGGACAGGTGGCCGGACCAGTAGTCCACCGCGGCGAAGTTGAGCCAGGTCACCACCAGCACCGCGCACAGGATCCACAGCCCGGACAGCTGGCAGCGCCGGATCAGCACCAGGGCCAGGCAGGCGCCGGTCAGGTAGAACGGCGTGAGCTGGTGGCTCATCACCGACATCAGGAAGATGCCGATCAGCACACTGAGCAGGAACAACCGCTGCCCGGTGCTCGCGGGCCGTGGTCCCAGCTCACCGGGTTCGAGCCGGCCGAACACGAACCGGTGCACCCGGTTCAGCCCGCCCGGCCGGTCCGGTGCGCCCCGGCTCAGTCCCGGGTCGGTGAACCAGTTCACCAGGATGGCCAGGAACACCAGGTAGAGCACGTAGTTGAGGGACTGCGGGGAGAAGTAGTCCTGGCCCACCCAGTTCCCCACCACCAGCAGGAACCCGGCCAGCCACTTGGCCCGCCAGGAGATCCGCAGGTTCCGCATGAGCAGGAAGAACGGCGGCAGCGTCAGCAGGTCGATGAGCACCGGCCAGAACCGCATCAGCTCCAGCACGCCGTGCAGCCCGGCCGCGCCGCCAATGAACGAGATCAGCGCGAAGAACCCGGGCCAGCTGAAGTACGCGGCCAGGTCGGGCGCGGCTTTCCCGGTCGCGCTGATGTACTGCACGTACCCGGCGATCTGGTACGAGGTGGCGAACCGGGCGGCCGGCTCGATGAAGCTGGTCACCCCGTCCAGGCAGACGACCAGGCCGACCAGCGCGGCGCCGAGCAGCACCGGGTGCACCCGGCGCAGCGCCAGCCCGGCCACGAACGCCAGCGCCAGCAGCGTCACCCCGGCCAGCGCCCGGTGTGGCAGCACCGACAGCAGGCCGAGCCCGTTCATCCGGCCGAGCCGCACGTGCCGCAGCGAGCCGAAGAACAGCACGAACCCGGCCGCGGCCAGCGCCCCGACCAGCGTGGCCGGCCAGCCCGGCAGGCGGCCAGCCCACGGGAGGCGGGCCGCCAGCGGCTGCCCGGCCTGAGTGGTCTCCGTCTCGGCGGTCACGGCGCGCTGGCCTCCGGTGCGGGGTCGGGGGCGGCCTCGGCGGTGATGGCCAGGCCGGCCGCGGGCTCAGGGGCGGTGACCAGCCCAGCGACGGGCTGAGCGCCCCGGCCACCGTGCAGCACCCGCCACAGGCCAGGGCTGATCACGGCGGCCACCACGGCCTGGGTCACCACCGCGGCCACCCCCGCGCCGATCAGCCCCATCACCTTGACCAGCCACACGGTGAGGCCGAGTATCAGCGCCGCGCGGATGCCCTGCACGATGGCCACCGGCCGGGTCCGGCTCTGCGCCCGGAGCGCGCCCAGGTACACCTCGGTCAGCGTCTTGGGCAGGGTGGCCAGTGCCAGCAGTTGCAGGATCGGCGCGCCTACCTTGGCGTACTCGGGCCCGAACAGGCCCAGGCCCCACGGCGCCAGCAGCGCGATCAGCCCGGCGCTGGGCACGATCAGCAGGCCTATCTTCTGCAGCGCCCGGCGGCAGTGCTGCGCCAGCGACGACGCGTCGAACGAGCCCTCGACGGTCAGCGAGATGGCCATGTTGACCGCGACCAGGTCCAGGATGCCGCCGACCAGCCAGGCCATGTAGAAGTACGCGGTGTCCTTCACGTCGCTGATCATCGAGGCGACCAGGACCGGCACCAGGTTGGTGGTGGCCAGCAGGAACATCGCGCCGGAGTAGTCGCCGGCCAGGAACCGGCCGATCTGCCGGCTGGTCGGCGGCTCGACGTCGATAGTGGCCGCGGTGTGCCGGGGCACCAGGCGGTTGAAGATCAGCGAGTTGATCAGCGGCACAGTCAGCACGCACGGGATCATCCAGGACAGGTAGATGCCGAGGTGCTGGAAGCGGGACGCGAAAATGATCAGCAGTACGACCTTGGCCATGCCGAAGAGGGCGTTCTCCAGGAACACCCAGGTCGCGCCGCGCATCCCGGCCAGCACGCTGTCCTGCAGCGTGAAGATCGCCCAGCAGACCACGCAGCCGATGAAGAACAGGCCGGTGATCGGGTTGGCCAGCTCCGAATACGACGGTCCCCACAGGTGGTTGGTGAGCAGAAAGGGGATCGTCACCAGCACTGAGGCCACCGAGCTGACCAGGTAGGAGTGCTTGATCAGCTTGGCCGTGTGCCGCCCCGCCCGGGGCAGGAACCGGGTCAGCGCGCCGTTGAAGTTCAGCGCGGTGAAGCCGGCCAGCAGGTTCATCGCCGCGTAGGCGGCCGACGCGTGGCCGACCGTGTTGGTCGGGTACAGCCGGGCTACCAGGACCCAGTAGAGCAGCCCGGACAGGCCGGTCGCGCCGGTGTTGGCCACCAGGGCGTACCCGTTACGGGACAGCGGATCGGCCCACTGGCGGCGGATTTCCTGCATTCCCCGGCCCGGGGACAGTGCCCTAGTCGCCACGGCGCACCTGGCCCAGAGCTCCCCTGGCCCGCCGGACCATCGCGTAGCCCTTGGTCAGGGCGCGGTCTTTGAGGAAGATCATCGGAATGTTCCTGCTGTGGGTGATCTGCTGGAACGTGGACATGGTGGTGGACCGGCGCACGGTCAGCCGGGGCAGCGCGAGCGGGTCGGTGCCGGTGCCGGGCAGCGTGTTGCCGACCGCGCAGGCGTATCCGTGCCCCGCGGCGCGGGCTTCCTCGCGCACCGCGGCGCTGGAGTACCCGAACGGGTAGGCCAGCCCGGGTACCGGATGGCCGAGCCGGTCTTCGAGCTGGGCCTTGCTCACCCGGAGCTCCTCGCGGAGCTGCTGCCGGGGCAGCTGGTCGAGCTGGGGATGCAGCCGGCTGTGCGCGCCGATCTCGACGCCTGCTCCGGCCGCCTCGGCCACCTGGCTCCAGCACAGCATCCGGCCGGGCCGCTTCCCGGCGGGCAGCGGGCCGGCGTCCTGCACCCACCCGGTGGTGACGTACAGCGTGGCGGTGAAGCCGTACCGGTCCAGCAGGGGCAGCGCCTGCCGGTGAAAGTCCTCGAAGCCATCGTCGAACGTGAGCACCACGGCCCGTTCCGGCAGTGGGCCGGCCCCGCCGTTCATGCTCTCGGCCAGCGCACCGGCGGTGATCGTCCGGAAGCCCGCGTCGTGCAGGTAGGCGAGCTGGCGGGCGAAGTTGCCGGGCGGGACGGCCAGGTGGCTGCCGGTCTCGGCGGGCCCGGCGATCTCGTGGTACATCAGGATCGGCACCGGCGGCCGGGGCGCGGCGATCATGCCG
>DATCUG010000282.1:0-3452 GCA_036567525.1 Streptosporangiaceae bacterium
GCCCGGCCGCGGGCGGAGGTGTTCACCGCCAGCGCGGATGTCCGTGGCAACCGCGACCTGCCGGTGCTAATCGTGTCCGGCCCGGACCTGCCGGCTGCGGTCGCGGAACTCACCACCGACCTGGCCGACGCGGTGATCGACGCAGAACTGGCCGACACGGTGATCGACGGAGAACTGGCCGACGCGGTGATCGACGCAGAACCGGCCGGGGCCGCGCCAAGTGCCGGGGCGGCCGGCGGCGCCGGGCCGCACGACCGGTTGCTCAGCCCGCACAGCGTGGCACTGCTGAACCGGGGCACGCCCAGCAGCCTGGTCACCGCGGACGGCACGTTGCACATCACGCTGATGCGGGCGTCGAGCGCCTGGCCTGCCGCGGTATGGATCGACGGGACCCGGCGCACGGTCCCTGACGGCAGTAGTTTCGCGTGGCAGCACTGGTCCCACGAATTCCGGTACGCGCTGGCCGCAGGGACGGACGACTGGCGCGAGGCCGGCTTCGTCGTGGCCGGCCAGGAGTACAACCACGACTTGCTCGCCTGCGAAACCGGCCTGCACACCGGCCCGCTGCCCACCGCGGCCAGCCTGGCCGAGGTCAGCACGCCGGGACGTGCACGCCCGGCCGCCCTGTTGTCCGCGCTCAAACCGCACGGCAACCCCCTGGCCAGCGGGCAGCCCGGCCGACCAGGGCGGGGGGCGGGCGTGACTATCCGGCTGCGGGACGCCGACGGCCTGCCTGCTGAGTCGGCCCGGGCCCAGGTCAGCCTGCTGCACGGGATCACGGCCGCCCAGGTGACCGACCTGACCGAGCGCGGCGGCGGCCCCGACGTCGAAGTAGCGGACGGCCGCGCGCTGATCCCGGTCCCCCCGGCCGGCCTGGTCACCGTCGCCGCCACGACGCCCGCGGAGGCGCCCGCCCATCAGCCACTTCCCGTGATATCACGCGAAGTGGCTCCACAAACCGGTACAAACCAGGCGCCAGCTGAGCCATATCGCGTGATGAGTGCGGTGGAGCCGGCTCAGCCGGTGTTCACCCGGTACTGGCTGCACGGCAAGGGGCCGGCGCCGGTGGGGAATCTGCCGGTGGCGGTGCATTTGTCGCCGGAGAGGGTGACGCTGAACGTCCCCGACGGCGGGGACGCCCCGGCCGGGCTGTGCCTGACGGTCGCTTGCGGGCCCGGCCCCGCGGCCGGCAAGGTCACCCTGGACGTCCCGCCCGGCCTGGCCGTCACGGGGCCGGACGGCACTCCGGCCGGGCCGTTCAAGTACGCGCTCGCCGAACGCGGCTACACAAGCTGGGACTTGTCGGTGGCGGCGCTGCCCGGAACGAAGCCGGGGCGGTACTTCGTGTCCGCGCGCATCGCCGACGACCTCGGCCAGGTGCTGGAGGACACAGTGGTGATCACGGTCGGCGAGCCGCCTGCGCCTACCCGCGGCATGCCGCGCGAGCAACTGGAGGCCCTGCTGGTGGCCGATCTGGTGGCGCGGGACGCCGAGGTGGAGGTGGCCGTGGAGCCCGCCGTCCTCGAGGTTGCTCCCGGCCAGTGCGCCACGCTGGCCGTGCGACTCGTCAACCGGACGGCCAGCGTGATCCGTGGCGAGTCCCAGCTCGTGTCACCGTGGGGCACCTGGCACGAGGCCGGGCCATGGACCCAGGGGTTCACCGCGGGCCCGGGTGGGACGGTCCGGATCGGCTACACGGTGGCGCTGCCCGTCGACGCCCGGCCGGGGTCGCACTGGTGGGCGCTGGCCAAGGTGATGTACTTCGGCCGTCTCCGCTACACCGAATCCGTGCAGATCCGGGTCACCAGCTAACGGCACGTTCAACTGAACCTGATGCTGGTGGCTGAGCCTCACTTTGTCGGTCGGGCTGGCTACGGTGTGGAGCCTCCCTGCTCTAAGCTCTGCCTGCCGTCGGCAGCACAGGCTACTGGGCGGGGATGCCGCTGCGCGGCCATGGCGCCCCCGCCCAGCGTCCTCCCCGCGCTTATGCTGCGGCGATCCCCTCGCCACCGATCGCGCCGGGCACTGTGACGCTGCCGATCTCGGTGAGCGTCCCCGCGGTGACGGAGTACTCATCCACCTTGCCGTTGCCGCCGGCCTGCACGTACAGGAAGCGGCCGTCCGGGGTGGCGCTGGAGTCCACGGTCCCCGGGTCGGTTGCGGTCTGGCCGAGCAAGGTCAGCTGCCCCTGCGAGTCCGAGGTGAAGCCGGTGACGTTAGCGCTGCCGGTATTGGAGGTGAACAGCTGCCCACCGTCGGCGGTCACCCAGCAGGTAGCCGCCTGCCCGGTGTCCACCGCGTCGATCTGGGTGATGGTCCCGTCGGAGTGCAGCGCGAAGGTGGCCAGCGCGCTGGGGCCGGCCTCAGCGATCACCAGGTCACCCGCCGGGTCGAACGTGATGGCAAACGGGACGGTGCCCGGCTCAGAGTTCACCACCGGGCTGGAGGTGAGGGTGCCACCGGGCCGGACGCCGAACACATCGACGTCGTTCCCGTTGGCCTTGGTGGTGACGATGAGCTGGGAGCCATCGGGAGAGAACGCGACCTGACCGGGCGTGTTGACGAACTGCGGGGTGGCCGTGGGGTCGAGGTGCAGCAGCCGCTTCGACCCGTGGATGGGGAACAGCCGCCCGGCGAACACCCGGTAACCGCGGACGGAGCCGCCGTTCAGGGCGTTCAGCACATAGACGAGGTCGCCGTGTACGGCCACGCTGACCGGGAAACTTCCCCCTGAGGAAATTACCTGCTGGCGGAACAGGTGGTGCCCGTGAGCGACGAAGACCGTGACCGTGTCGCTGCCCGCGTTCACCGCGTAAAGCAGGGAATGCCGCGGGTCGTAGGTCAGCGAGCCCTGGGAGGCCAGGTGATCTGTGACCGAGCCGGTGAGCTGGCCGCCCAGCCCGCCGGTCTCGTAGCTGCCCGCGAACGACAAGGTGCCGTCGGCGGCCCGGTGGTAGGCGACCACCTGGTTGCCTGCGGTGTTGTCGGTCTGGACGAATACGACGTGGCTGGCGCCACCGAATCCGGCATCACGCCCGGTAGCCGCGCTGGCCGGCCCGGCGAGGACCGTGACCGCAGCCAGTGCGGTGGCGGCCAGGACGGCCGCAGAGCCGATACGCCCGGGATACTTCATGCGCTTTCCTCCACAACGTTGGGGTTGCCATGAGTAGATTCGGCGTCTCCGCGTTCCCGCATTGCCTGCAGCGGGTTTCGTCCGGAACTGGGAACCGTGGCGGCCGTGGCTGCGTCCAAGCAGCCGTGATGTCCTCCGCAGCACGCTCACGCAGAACTGCTGGCAGGCCCGATGGCGGCCATCATCAGGGCTTTATCCGGGGCCGGGCCTGGGCCGGGGCACGCCTCCTGGCCTGCGGTGGCGCCACGGCGGCCGGGATCCTCCTGGCGATCGCGGGCAGCGTCAGCGCGGCAGCCAGCCCAGCGCTGGCGCCGGGATC
>DATCUG010000283.1:0-7072 GCA_036567525.1 Streptosporangiaceae bacterium
CGGGTGGCGGGTGACGGCGGGTGGCGGGGGTCAGTTAGCTGCCGCGGCGGGGGCGGCGGACGGCGGCGCGGATGGCTGGGTCGGTCGAGTCGGCGCGGCCGGGGCGGTAAATATCGGGTTCCAGGTAGATGGTCTCGGCGATGGGCACGGCCTGGCGGACCCGGCGTTCGGCCGCGTCGATCCCGGCTGCGACCAGGGCCGCGCTGTCCGCGCCGCTGATCGCGATCTTGGCCGCGACGAGCAGGCTTTCCGGTCCCATGTGCAGCGTGCGCAGGTGTATCACGCACTGCACCTCCGGGCCCGCCTCCAGCGCAGCCACGATGGCCCGCTCGGTGTCAGCGCTGGCCGACTCCCCGATCAGCAGGCTCTTCATCTCCACCGCCAGCACGGCGGCGACGCAGCCGAGCAGCACGCCGATGGCCAGCGAGCCGGCTCCGTCCCACACCCCGTCGCCGGTGATCACGGTCAGCGCCACCCCGGCCAGGGCGAACACCAGGCCGGTCAGCGCGGCCACGTCCTCGAGCAGGATGGCGGGCAGCTCGGGGGCCTTGGCCCGGCGGATGAACGCGGCCCAGCTGCTCCGCCCGCGCACCTCGTTGGTCTCGTGCACGGCGGTGCGCAGCGAGAAGCCTTCCAGGGCCATCGCGATGACCAGCACGGCGAACGCCACCGCGGGCGAGCTGATCCGCTCCGGGTGCATGATCTTGTGGATGCCCTCATACAGCGAGAACACGGCGCCCACGGTGAACAGCACCACCGCGACCACGAACGCGTAGAAGTACCGCTCCCGGCCGAACCCGAACGGGTGCTCCTCGGTCTGTGCGCGCTGCGCCCGGCTGCGGCCGAGCAGCAGCAGGGCCTGGTTCCCGCTGTCGGCCAGCGAGTGCACCGATTCGGCCAGCATCGAGGCCGAGCCGGTGATGATGAACGCGACCAGCTTGACTACCGCGATGCCCAGGTTCGCGCCGAGCGCGGCCAGCACCGCGCGCAGCCCGGCACCACGGGACTGCTGGTCCTGCTCCGTCCCGGCGGCCGCCGCGGCCTGATCCGGGACGGCCCTGCCGTCGGTACTGATAGCTACGCGATCCTGTCTTTGAGGTCGCCGATGGCGGCGACCGGTCCGGGGTCTACGCCGGTGGCGATACCCAGGTATACCGCCGCATAGTCGGCCAGCTGGACCAGGCTGGCCAGCCGGTGCAGCGGCCGGTCTCCTTCGGCGGCCAGCTCGCTGACTTCGATGCCCCGCCGTCCGGCCAGTTCCGCGGACACCTCACGCCGCCGGGCCACCTGCGGGTGCTCGGCGGTGTCGCGCAGGATGACCAGGCGCAAGGGCACCGGCGGGCCCGGTTCCGCTGCCTCGTCCAGCCCTGGCTCGTCGAGCACCGGCGCGGCCAGCACCGGGTCGGCCAGCACGGTGTGCGTGGTGGCCGGCCAGGGCGCGAACAGGCCGTCGAACATGACCACCTGGTTGTGATTGGCCTCGGGCAGCACCCCGTGCATCGCCGGGTACTTGGCGTCCTCGTTGAGCTGGCAGGCGAACCGGCGCGCGGCCAGCCCGGCCAGCGGCGAGCTGCCCCAGATCATCGGCAGCGTGCCCGCCAGGTCCAGGGCCAGCGTCTTGGCCGGGTTGACGAACGCCTCGCTGTCCGGGCGGCAGAGGTGCGAGATCCGCTCCAGGATCTCCGCGGTCGACTCGAACACCGCGGCGCTCGCCTCGGTCAGGCCGAGCCGGTCCGCGATCACCAGCAGCGGCACCGACAGGCCCCACAGGCCGGCCCGGTCCATGCCGGGACGCTCGATGGGCACGTATGGCGCGTGCGCCTGCTCGGCGATCATGGCCAGCGGGGTACGGGCGGCACCCACCGCGGCCAGCGGGCAGCCACGGCGCGCCGCCTCGGCCGCCACCGCCAGCGTCTCCTCGGCCGACCCGGAACTGGACACCGCGAGGACCAGGTCGGCCGCGCCCACCCAGCCGGGCAGCTGGTAGTCGTGCACGACCACGATGGGGACGGCACAGCCCGGGCCGCACACCGCGGTAAGCACCTCGGCGGCCAGCCCGGACCCGCCCATGCCGCAGACCACGATGGCCCGTGGCCGCCCGGCCGTGACCACCGGGGACAGCTCCGCCTCTTCGGTGGCACGCAGCGCCCGGCGGATCTGGGCGGCAGCCGAGGCGACGTGGCGGAGCATGCCGCTGGGATCAGCCGCTTCCAGCTGCGGCACCGAGTCCAGGCGGTCAGCGGCCGTCGCGGGCGTCATGAACCGGCCGTGGGCCGCCGCGCTTCGTCCACCAGCAGCACCGGGATGTCGTCGCGGACCGGGTAGGCCAGCCCGCAGTCCGGGTTGGTGCAGATCAGCTCGCTGGCGGCCTCGTCGGCGCGCAGCGGCGCATGGCACTGCGGGCAGGCCAGTATCTCGAGCAGCCAGTCGTCGATCTTCACAGCGCCTCCCGGCGGTCTCGTGCGGCCGTGCCTGGCCGGCTAGACGGGCTGGCCCTGCCGCACCATGCCCAGCACCTCGTCACGCAGCCTGAGCATAGTGGCCTCGTCGGCCGCTTCGACGTTGAGCCGGAGCAGCGGCTCGGTGTTCGACGGGCGCAGGTTGAACCACCAGCCGTCGCCGGTGATGGTCAGCCCGTCCAGCTCGTCGGCGCTGACCCCTGGGTGGCTGGTGTATTCCGCCCGGACTAGGGCGGTCATCCCGGCCTGGTCGGCCACCTCGCTGTTGATCTCGCCGGAGGCGGCATACCGGGCGAAGCCGGCCAGCAACTCGGACAGCGGGGCGTCCTGCTCACCCAGCGCGGCCAGCGTGTGCATGGCGGCCAGCATGCCGGAGTCGGCGAACCAGAAGTCGCGGAAGTAGAAGTGCCCGGAGTGCTCGCCGCCGAATACGGCGCCGGTCTCCGCCATCCGGGCCTTGATGAACGAGTGCCCGACCCGGGTGCGCACCGCGGTGCCGCCGTGCTCGGCGATGATCTCGGGCACCGCCTGCGAGCTGATCAGGTTGTGGATCACTGTCGCGCCGGGTTCCCGGGCCAGCTCGCGGACCGCGATCAGCGCGGTGAGCAGCGAGGGTGACACGATCTGCCCGCGCTCGTCCACCACGAAGCAGCGGTCCGCGTCGC
Organism: Streptosporangiaceae bacterium; assembly: GCA_036567525.1. GTDB lineage: Bacteria > Actinomycetota > Actinomycetes > Streptosporangiales > Streptosporangiaceae > RYN-230. Next base: position 3,125 of record DATCUG010000283.1, read on the forward strand.
CGTCGAAGGCCAGCCCGATGTCGGCGTCCGATTCGAGCACCGCGCGCTGCAGGTCGCGCAGGTTCTCCGGTTCGATGGGGTTGGGCTCGTGGTTGGGGAACGTGCCATCCAGCTCGAAGAAGAGCGGCACCAGCGTGATGGGCAGCCCCTCGAACACCTTCGGCACGGTGTGCCCGGCCATCCCGTTGCCCGCGTCCGCCGCGACGGTCAGCGGCCGGATGGCGGACAGGTCGACCAGCTTCTTGAGGTGGTCCGCGTACCCGGGCAGCAGGTCGCGCTGGGTGATCGTGCCGGGCGGGCCGTCGTGCGCCGGCACCCCGCGGGCGGCCATGTCGCGCAACTCGGTGAGCCCGGTGTCCTGGCCCACCGGCCGGGCGCCTGCCCGGCACAGCTTGATGCCGTTGTACCGGGCCGGGTTGTGGCTGGCGGTGACCATCGCGCCGGGGATGCCCAGCTCGCCGCTGGCGTAGTACAGCATGTCGGTCGAGCCCAGCCCGCCCTCGACGACGTCCGCGCCCTGGGCGGCGGCGCCCCGGCCGAACGCGGCGGCCAGCGGGGCCGACGAGGTGCGCATGTCATGCATGGTGACCACGCTGCGGGCGCCGGTCTGCCGGGCGAACGCGGCGCCTACCGACTCGGCGAGCTGCTCATCGAGTTCGTCCGGGACGATCCCCCGGATGTCGTAGGCCTTGAAGATCTTCTGGTAGTCGCCCACTGGGGTCTGCCTCCCGTGCCGTTAGCTGCCCCGTTATGCAAGGGGCGCTGGTTACCGACGGAACGATGCCGTGGCCAGCGCCGCCTCGCCCAGTTCTTTGTCCGATGTTGGGATACGGGCGAGCCTACCGGGCTAGCGTGTCCGGTCCCGGGTGTCGGGGGCCGACCGGAGCACCCGCAGGTGACCCCGGCGGCCGACTTCGACGCCCTGGCCCACCGGCTCGGCGGGCGGCGGCAGCCCGGCCTCGCGGACCGCGTTGGCCAGCGCCTCCAGGTCGTCCACGTCGGCTGGGGCCGGGTCCACCGGCAGCCGGACCACTTCCCAGCCACGCGGCGCGGTCAGCCGGTCGGCGTGCGCCGAGCAGAGGTCGTAGCAGTGTGGTTCCACGTACGCGGCCAGCGGGCCGAGCACGGCGGTGGAGTCCCGGTACACGTACGTCAGGGTGTATACCGCGGGGTGCTTGCACGCGGGGCGGGAGCAGCGGCGGGGGGTCAACGGAGCGCCCTGCGGTGGTGGCGCGACAGGGTCGCGGCGTGGCGATGCGACCGGCCTGGGGAGGGGGTTCGTGCATCGCTCACAACGGCTGACCGTACCCATCCGCGGGCGGTAACGCCACCACCCGGGGCACACTGTGCGATCGTGTCTCGCCGGCAGCCCGGTTTGCCGCGCCGTGGGGCCGTCCCGGCCCGCCGCGGAACACCGGGCGATACGCTCGGCAACTGTGCGTACCGGCAGTGAGGATGGCGCGGGCCGCCCCCCGGATCCGGCGGCGGGACCGGCACGGGCGCGGGCTGCGCGGGGTGCTGGTCCCGCCCGGGGTGCCGCTGCACCGGAGCCGGTCGGAACGCTTCGATGAGCTGATCCTGGAGGCGGTGGCCCGGCTGGAGCCGCGCTGGGAGACTCAGCTGTCCGGGGTGGAGTTCGCGGTCGAGGAGATCCCGCGGCCCGGCCTGCCCGGGGCGGTGGGCGAGGGTGTCCCGCTGGCCCGGCTGGACCCGGGCTCGCCGTCGGTGCCCGGCCCGGCGGCCCGGCCGCCGCGGATCGTGGTGTACCGGCGGCCGCTGACCGCCCGCGCGGACAGCGAGGATGAGCTGGGCGAGCTGATCTTCGAGGTGATTGTGGAGGAGTTCGCCCGGCTGCTCGGCCTGGACCCGGACGAGATCGACCCCGGCTACGCCGCGGACGACTGACCCGGTCTGGCGGTCACGGGGACGCGGTGATGGCGGCCTGGTGGACCGGGGGCAGCGGCACCGTGGTGAGTGCGCTGGCCACCGGGAGCATGGCCTGGAGCGCGGCGCCGGCCCCGTTGCCCATGATCACCCGGCCGGCGTACACCGGCCCGGAACCGGCTTGCGGCATGATCACCACCGCGAACGGGGTGCCGCGGGGCGCCCCGCGGATCGCGCGGAGCGAGACCACGACGCTCTTGCCCGCCGGGACCGGCACATTCTGGGTCTGCCGGGTGGCTGACCCGGCCGACGCGATCTCAGCCACGGTGACCCGGGCCGCGCCGCGCGGGGCGGACAGCACCAGCGTGGACGAGCGGCCGGGCCCGGTCAGGTTGTCCGCGACCACCCCTTGCTCCTCGATGGCGGGCGCGGCCGCGGTGAACGCGCCCAGCGCTCCCCCGCCGCCGGGAATCAGCACCGAGGCGGTGACCGGGGTGTTGGCGGTCAGCCGGAGCGCAGCCGGGATGCCGCCCAGCGACGGCACCGTAATCTCGGCCGCGGACCCGCCGGGCAGGTCGATCCCGCTGGCCCCGGTCGGCTGGTAGCTGCCCCGTGAGGTCACCGCGGTCACCTTGACGGTGGCGTCCTTCACCCCGGGCACCGCAATGTACAGCTGCCGGGTGCCGGCCACTCCGGGCAGCCCGGGGACGACCAGGCTCCTGGCCGGCGGCTGCGCGGCCGGCAGCCAGGTGGCCGCGCCGCCCGCGGTGGATTCCTCAACGGCCGCCGCGACCTGGCCGACGCTGGTCCGCACGTGCAGCGAGATGGCCCGGGAGTTATGCAGCGTGGTCGCCAGCGACTGAACGATCATGCCGTGCGGCGGCACGCTGATCCCGGTGTCGGTGGTCTCCTGCAGCGGCCCGGCATCGGTCGCGATGTCCACCGCCACGTCGGCCACCTGGCTGCCCGCGTTCATCAGGTACAGCTCGATCCGGCTGGCCGTGCGCTGGCCCGCCCCGGTGAACCAGAAGTTGGTCCCCGGGCTGGTGCAGGCGGCCGTGGGCAGGCTGCCCGCGCTGGTCTGCTCGGCCTCCAGGCCCTGGGCCAGCGACCCGCTGGCCTGAATGACCACGCCGCCGCCGACCGCGGTGGCGGCCAGCGCGCTGGTCTGCTGGGTGGGCGTCTTCTGCTGGGTCCCGGTCTTCTTCTTGGTCCCGGCGGTCTGCTTGGTCCCGGTCCCGGTCCGGGTCCCAGTTCCGGTCCCGGTCCCGGTGCCCGGCTGGGTCCGGGTGGTCTTGCGGGCCGTGGTCCGGTCCACCGTCACCTGGGCCAGCCGCGGCACCCCGGGCTGGGTGACGCTCAGCACCCGCGGGCCGGCCGCGGCGCTGCCGGTGCCGGTCAGCCGGGTCACGTTCAGCGCCGCGCCGGCCTGGCTGGATCCGCTGCCGGCCGGGGCGCTCATCACGGCGATGCCGCTGGCTGGGCTGGTGGTGGTGCCCGGGGCCGGGCAGACCCGCTGCACGGAGCTGACCGCGGCCAGCCGCGGCGACCGCGGCGCGGAACCGGCGCTGAGCGACATCATGTGCCGCAGCCCGGCCAGCCCGTACACCGCGCCCAGCAGCAGCACGACGACGGCCACGGCCAGGATCCGGCTGCCGCGCAGGTCCCTCACCACTCACCCTCCCCGGGCTCGTCCCGGGTCTCGCCACCCCAGGACGCGGGCACGCCCTCGGCATCGGGGTCGTCCTGGCCCGGGTAGCCGGCCAGGCTGGAGTAGCCGCCGCTGTCGCGGTACCGTCCGGCGCCGGGATAGCCGCCCTCGCTGGGGTAGCCACCGCTGTCGCGGCGGCCCCGGCGGCCGGTCCCGCCAGCAGGCGGGGCCGGGGCGTCCGGCGGCAGTGGCGCCAGGTCGTCCCCGGAAGCCGGGTAGCCAGCGCGGCCGGAGTAGCCCGGGTCGGGGTAGCCGCCAGAAAGATAGCCGCCTGATCCGCGGCGGCCGCCCGGCGGGGGCCCGCCGTGGGCGGTGCCTCCGGGGACAGGCCGCCGCCGCGGCGGGAGCGTGTC
>DATCUG010000284.1:0-14135 GCA_036567525.1 Streptosporangiaceae bacterium
GCGCGCACCACCGAGAGCCAGGTGCACCGGCAGCTCGCGTCCGGCCTGTCCATGCCGGTCGGCTTCAAGAACGGGACCGACGGGGACGTCGGCGTCGCGATCGACGCCTGCCGGGCCGCCGCCACCGGGCACACGTTCTTCGGCGTGACCCGGGCCGGCGCGGCCGCGGTGGTCACCACGATGGGCAACCCGGACTGCCACGTCATCCTGCGCGGCGGCCGACCGGGCCCCAACTACCAGGCGGGCCAGGTGGGCGAGGCGCTGGAGATGATCACCAAGGCCGGGCTGGCCCGGCGGGTGATGGTGGACGCCAGCCACGGCAACAGCGGCAAGGACCACCGCCGCCAGCCGGCCGTGGCCGCCGACCTGGCCGGCCAGGTCGGCGGCGGCGAGACCGGCCTGATCGGGGTCATGCTGGAGAGCTTCCTGCTGGCCGGGCGGCAGGAGCCCGGCGACCCGGCCGGGCTGGCGTACGGGCAGAGCGTTACCGACGCGTGCCTGGACTTCGACACCACGGCTGGCGTGCTGCGCGACCTGGCCGCCGCGGTCCGCCGCCGCCGCGCCGGCGCCCAGCCCGCGGCGGCCGCGGGCCACGCCGCCGCTGCCACCTCCTAGGCTTGGTTGTGCGCACGTCGCACGCCTGACGATCGAAGGAGCCGCACTGTGCAGCGCTGGCAAGGCCTGGACGAAGTGCCAGGGGACTGGGGGCCTTGCGTGGTCACCGTCGGCGTGTTCGACGGGGTGCACCGCGGCCACCAGCGCATCATCGCCCGGGCCCGCGCGGTCGCCTCGGCCCGGCAGCTGCCGGTCGTGGTGGTCACGTTCGACCCGCACCCGGATGAGGTGATCCGGCCCGGCTCGCACCCGCCGCTGCTGGTCACCGTCCGGCGCCGGGTCCAGCTGCTGGCCGAGCAGGGCTGCGCGGCGGCCTGCGTGCTGCCGTTCACGCTGGACTTCTCCCGGCTCGGCCCGGATGAGTTCGTCCGGATGGTGCTGGCTGAGCGGCTGCACGCCCAGTGGGTCGTGGTCGGGGACAACTTCCGGTTCGGCCACCGGGCCAAGGGCGACGTGCCGCTGCTGGCCGAGCTGGGCGAGAAGTACGACTTCGGCGCGGAGGGCGTGCCGCTGCTCACCGAGCACGGCGAAACCATCTCCTCCACCGAGATCAGGGCCGAGCTGAACGCCGGCGACGTGGCCGGTGCCGCCCGTGACCTGGGCCGCCCGCACCGGGTGGAAGGCGTCGTGGTCCGCGGTCACCAGCGTGGCCGGGCGCTCGGTTTCCCCACCGCCAACCTGGAGACCACGCCCTACCCGGCGGTGCCCGCCGACGGGGTGTACGCGGGCTGGCTGGCCAGCCTGGACGGCGACGGGCTGGAAACGGCGCGCTGGCCGGCCGCGATCTCGGTCGGCACCAACCCGACGTTCGAGGGCCGGGACCGGACCGTCGAGGCGTACGCCCTGGACCGGGACGACCTCGACCTGTACGGCGTGCACGTCGCGGTGGACTTCGCCGAGCGGCTGCGCGGGATGGTCCGCTTCGACTCGGCCGCCGCCCTGATCGAGCAGATGTACCAGGACGTGGACGCCGCCCGGACGCTGGTCGGCCCGGCCTGAGCCGGCGGTGACTGAGCGCTGGCGCTTACGCACCGTCCCACGTGGTACCTTTGATGGCGGTCGGCGAGTTCCGGCCGGGCTCAGCTGCACCCTCAAGCGGCTGGCCATGGGGGCGATCTGAGCCCCTGTTTCATGACATGTCACGTAGATAGGGATGCCACGTGCCGCTGGACACAGCCGTCAAGAAGGAGATCATCGCGTCTAACGCGACCAATGAGGGTGACACCGGCTCGCCGGAAGTCCAGGTCGCACTGCTGACGCGGCGCATCAACGATCTCACCGAGCACCTCAAGGTGCACAAGCACGACCACCACAGCCGCCGCGGGCTGCTGCTGCTGGTCGGGCGCCGCCGGCGCCTGCTGCAGTACCTGGCCCGCACCGACATCGAGCGCTACCGTGCGCTCATCGCAAAGCTGGGCCTGCGCAGGTAGGCCCGGGACAACTCAAGAACGACATCCCGCGGCCCCGTTCCGGAGCGCACGGCGACAAGGACCGGTCCTCGGTAGTGGTTCTCGGGTCATCATGCCCCCAGCGGGGCAGGCGGGCCGAGAGCTTCGATCGAAGACCGGGCCGGCCGCCGGCCCAGGCAGGCTGGGATCAGCCATCCGCCACCGGCGGGGGTAACGCGGGACCTCAGTCAAGGAGGTCTCACCCGTGGAGGGTGTGTATACCGCCGAAGCCGTTATCGATAACGGGGCTTTCGGCACCCATACCATCAAGTTCGAGACCGGCAGGCTGGCCCGGCTAGCCGCCGGTTCGGCCGTCGCGTACCTGGATGAAGAGACCGTGGTGCTGTCCGCCACCACCGCGGGCAAGCATCCCAAGGAGGGGCTGGACTTCTTCCCGCTCACCGTGGACGTGGAAGAGCGGATGTACGCGCTGGGCCGGATTCCCGGCTCGTTCTTCCGCCGGGAGGGCCGCCCGTCCGAGGACGCGATCCTCACCTGCCGGCTGATCGACCGGCCGCTGCGGCCGTCGTTCGTCAAGGGCCTGCGCAACGAGGTCCAGATCGTCGAGACGGTGCTGGCGCTCAACCCTGAGCACCTGTACGACGTGGTCGCGATCAATGCCGCCTCGCTGTCCACCCTGCTGTCCGGGCTGCCGTTCTCCGGCCCCATCGCCGGGGTGCGGGTCGCCCTGATCAAGGGCCAGTGGGTCGCGTTCCCGACCCACGAGCAGCTCGCCGAGGCCACCTTCGACATGGTGGTGGCGGGCCGGGTGCTGCCCGACGGCGACGTGGCCATCATGATGGTCGAGGCCGAGTCCACCACCGGCACGCTCGGCCTGCTGGCCGACCCGGGCAGCGGCGCGGTGGCGCCCACCGAGGACACCGTGCCGGAGGGCCTGGAGGCGGCCAAGCCGTTCATCAAGACGCTGTGCGCGGCGCAGCAGCAGATCGCCGACCAGGCGGCCAAGCCGGTGGCCGAGTTCCCGGTGTTCCCGGACTACCAGCAGGACACCTACGACGCGGTGGCCGAGGCGGCCGCTGACGAGCTGGCCCGGGTGCTCACCATCGCGGGCAAGCAGGAGCGGGAGAACGAGACCGACCGGGTCAAGGCGCTCACCGCGGAGAAGCTGGCCAGCCAGTTCGAGGGCCGGGAGAAGGAGATCAGCGCCGCGTTCCGCGCGCTGACCAAGAAGCTGGTCCGGGAGCGGATCATCCGGGACGGGGTGCGCATCGACGGCCGCGGCCTGACCGACATCCGGCGGCTGTCCGCCGAGGCGCACGTGCTGCCCCGGGTGCACGGGTCCGCGCTGTTCGAGCGGGGCGAGACCCAGATCCTGGGCGTCACCACGCTGAACATGCTGCGCATGGAGCAGATGCTGGACACGCTCAACCCGGACCGGACCAAACGCTACATGCACAACTACAACATGCCGCCGTACTCCACCGGGGAGACCGGCCGGGTCGGCTCGCCCAAGCGCCGCGAGATCGGCCACGGTGCGCTGGCCGAGCGGGCGCTGCTGCCGGTGCTGCCCAGCCGGGAGGAGTTCCCGTACGCGATCCGCCAGGTGTCCGAGGCGGTCGGGTCCAACGGCTCCACCTCGATGGGCTCGGTATGCGCGTCCACCATGTCGCTGCTGGACGCGGGCGTCCCGCTCAAGGACCTGGTCTCCGGCATCGCGATGGGCCTGATCAGCGAAGGCGGCCAGTACGTCACGCTGACCGACATCCTGGGCGCCGAGGACGCGTTCGGTGACATGGACTTCAAGGTGGCTGGCACCAAGGACGTCATCACCGCGCTGCAGCTGGACACCAAGCTGGACGGAATCCCGGCCGCGGTGCTGGGGGCGGCGCTGAAGCAGGCCCGTGGCGCCCGGCTGACCATCCTGGAAGTGATGCGCGAGGCGATCGACGCGCCGGGCGAGATGAGCCCGCAGGCGCCGCGGATCATCACCATCAAGGTGCCGGTGGACAAGATCGGCGAGGTGATCGGGCCCAAGGGCAAGATGATTAACTCGATCCAGGAGGACACCGGGGCCGAGATCACCATCGAGGACGATGGCACGATCTACATCGGCGCCACCGACGGGCCGTCCGCCGAGGCCGCCCGGACCACGATCAACGCGATCGCCAACCCGCACATGCCAGAGGTCGGCGAGCGGTTCCTGGGCACCGTGGTCAAGACGACCACGTTCGGCGCGTTCATCTCGCTGCTGCCCGGCAGGGACGGGCTGCTGCACATCACCCAGCTGCGCAAGCTGCACGGTGGCGGGCGCATCGAGAACGTGGACGACGTGGTCAAGGTGGGCGACAAGATCCAGGTCGAGATCCGCGAGATCGACGACCGGGGCAAGCTGTCGCTGGTGCCGGTCGAAGTGGTCGAGCGCGAGGCGGCCGCGGCGGCGGCCGGCAGCCCGGACGGCGACGGCGCGTCCGGTGACCGCCCCCGCGGCGACCGGGACCGTGGTGACCGGGAGGCGCGCGCCGGTGGTGGCGGCGACAGCCACCGCACCCGGCACCGCGAGCGCCGGCACCGCGAGAACTCCTGAGCATGGGAGACACGCGGACCGGGCAGCAGGACGACGGCTCCGGGGCCGTCCGGCGCACCGTGCTGCCGGGCGGCCTCCGGGTCATCACCGAATCGCTGCCCCACGTGCGGTCGGCGGCGTTCGGCATCTGGGCGGGAGTGGGGTCCCGTGACGAGGACCCCGCCCACGCCGGGGCCACGCACTACCTGGAGCACCTGCTGTTCAAGGGGACCAGGGAGCGCACCGCGCTGGAGATCTCGGCCGCCATCGACGCGGTCGGCGGCGAGCTGAACGCGTTCACCGGCAAGGAGTACACCTGCTACTACGCGCGGGTGCTGGACGCTGACCTGCCGCTCGCCATCGACGTGCTGTCCGACATGGTGACCAGCTCGCTGATCGCAGCCAAGGACGTGGACGCGGAACGTGGCGTGATCCTCGAAGAGATCGCCATGAACGACGACGACCCGTCGGACACGGTGCATGAGGCGTTCGTCAGCCAGCTGTTCGGTGACACGCCGGTCGGCCGGCCGATCCTGGGCACGGTCGACTCGATCAACGGGATCACCCAGCCGCAGATCGCCGAGCACTACCAGGCCCGGTACACCCCGGACAACCTGGTGGTGGCGGCGGCCGGCAACCTGGATCACGATGCGCTGGCCGCCCAGGTGCAGCGCGCGTTCGGCCCGGCGCTGGCCGCGGGCCGCCAGCCGGCCGCGCCGCGGCTGGCCGGCCCGGGCACGCAGGTGCCGGAGGCCGTGGTTGACGGCACCGGGATCCGCCTGGTGTCCCGCCCGCTGGAGCAGGCCAACCTGGTGCTGGGCTGCCCGGGCGTGCGGCGCACCGACGACCGCCGGTTCGCGCTCGGCGTGCTCAACGCGGCGCTCGGCGGCGGCATGTCCTCCCGGCTGTTCCAGGAGGTCCGGGAGAAGCGCGGCCTGGCCTACTCGGTGTACAGCTTCACCACCCAGCACGCGGACAGCGGGATCTGGGGCATCTACGCGGGCTGCCTGCCGTCCAAGGCCGACGAGGTGCTGTCCATCTGCCGGGACGAGGTGGCCAAGGTGGTGGCGCACGGCCTGACCGACGCCGAGCTGGACCGGGGCAAGGGGCAGCTGCGCGGCTCGATGGTGCTCGGCCTGGAGGACCCGTCCTCCCGGATGAGCCGGCTGGGCAAGTCCGAGCTGGTCTACCCGCGGCTGGAGCCGGTGGACGAGATCCTGGCCTCGATCGAGGCGGTCAGCCACGACGACGTGCGGGCGGTGGCCGGCCAGATCCTGTCCCAGCCCCAGACACTGGCCGTGGTCGGGCCCTACGATGACAGCGCGGCGTTCGCCGGGGTGCTGACCTAGCGATGATCAAGGTCGGGGTGCTCGGCGCGCGGGGCCGGATGGGCACCGCGGTACGCCAGGCGGTGGCGGCCACGGACGACCTCCAGGTCGCGGCGGCCGTGGATGAGGGCGACCCGCGGGAAGACCTGGCCGGCTGCGCGGTGGTGGTCGACTTCACCCACCCCGGCGTGGTCATGGACAACCTGCACTGGTGCATCAGCCACGGGCTGGACACCGTGGTCGGCACGTCCGGGTTCGACGAGGCGCGGCTGGCCCAGGTCCGCACCTGGCTGGCTGACGCGCCCACGGTGCGGGTGCTGATCGCGGCCAACTTCTCGGTCGGCGCGGTGCTGATGATGCGGTTCGCCGCCCAGGCGGCCCGCTTCTTCGAGTCCGCCGAGGTCATCGAGCTGCATCACGCGGGCAAGGCCGATGCCCCGTCCGGCACCGCGGCCCGGACCGCGGGGCTGATCGCCGCGGCCCGGGCTGAGGCTGGCCTGGGCGCGCCGCCGGACGCCACCGTCACCGCGGCCGACGGGGCCCGGGGAGCGGTGCAGGACGGGGTGCACGTCCACTCAGTCCGGCTGGCTGGCCTGGTCGCGCACCAGGAGGTGCTGCTGGGCGGGCACGGCGAGACGCTGACCATCCGGCACGACTCGCTGGACCGGGCCTCGTTCATGCCTGGCGTGCTGCTCGCGGTGCGCCAGCTCGGCTCGCTGCCCCCCGGGCTGACGTTCGGCCTGGACGACCTGCTGTTCTAGAGTCGATCCATGTGCCGCAGCATCAAGACATTGCGCCCGCCGTACGCCGAGCACGTCACTGACCACGACGTCGAGGCGGCGGCGCGGCAGTACGTGAAGAAGATCAGCGGGTTCCAGCGCCCGGCCAAGCACAACGCGGAAGCCTTCGAGCAGGCCGTGCAGGACGTGGCCAAGGCGACGTCGGTGCTGCTCGCCCGGCTTGAGATACGGTAGCGGCAGGGGGATTTACCGGCGGCCCACCGGGGGGTGGACATGCTCAGATTGATTCTGAACATCATCTGGCTGGTGCTCTGCGGGTTCTGGATGGCCATCGCGTACGCGATCGCCGGGATTATCTGTTTTGTGCTTTTCTTCCTGGTCGTCACGATCCCGTTCGGCATCGCGGCGTTCCGCATCTCGGGTTACGTGCTGTGGCCGTTCGGCCGGTCGATCGACCGCCGCGAGGGGGCCGGCGTCGCGTCGCTGATCGGCAACATCATCTGGATCATCCTGTTCGGCTGGGAACTGGCCCTCGGCCACCTGATCACCGGCGTCGCGCTGTGCATCACCATCATCGGCATCCCGCTCGGCCTGGCCAACTTCAAGATCATCCCGATCTCGCTGGTGCCGCTCGGGGTCCGCATCGTGCCGTCCGACCAGCTTTACCCGGGCTATCGCTGACGTTATGGCGCGCCCATGGTGGGGGCGTGCGTGATATCCAGCGAGTTCGGCGGGGTCAGATCCACCCCGTCCGGGTCGTTCAGGTAGCCCGGCGCGGTGCCGGATCTGCCTTTGTGGCCGTACTGCCAGACGATCCGGTTGGTCACCGGGTCGATCACGATGACCCGGTCGTTGAAGTCGTCGTTGACCAGGATGTCCCCGTTGGGCAGCGGCAGGCCCAGCGACGGGTGGTTGAGCCCGCCGAACCGCCACCGCCGCTGGCCCGCCGCGGTGAACTCGACCACCTGGCCCGCGGTTGAGTAGTCGACGGTCAGGTACCGGCCGGGGTAGATCTCGTTGCTGTCCGAGGGGTAGGCGACGCCCGGCGGGCTGGTGGACCAGGACACGTGGCCGGACGAGCCCAGCGCGTTCACCCAGTCCCCGTTGATCTCGGTGACCAGGTACTTGCCGTTGGTCATCGGGAACGCGCCGTTCGGGCTGCCCCAGGTGACCGGCGGGCTGTGGTAGCAGCCGTAGCCGGGCTGGCCGATGACCCGCTGCGGCCGGTGCTCCGGCGGCCTGATCAGCAGCACCCGGCAGTTCTTGATGTCCGCGGTGATCAGGCTGCCGCTGGGCAGCATCATCGCGTCGTCGGGGTTGGACACGTGGTTGGCGCCGGACCCCGGGTGCCACGGCACGCCGTACCGGTACACGATGCGGTGGCTGGCGATGTCGATCACGCTGATGACCGAGGCGTCCTCCTCGGTGGCCACGATCTGCTTCCCGTCCGGGGTGAAGAACGCGTCGTCCGGCACCGGGAGCGCCTGCCCCTTGGCCACGTGGCCCGGCGGCGGGAACTGCCACCTGATCCGGCCCTGCGGGTCCACGATGAGCAGCCGGTTGTTCATGTGGTCGGCGATCATCACGTCGCCGGGCAGCGCCGCCGGGTCCGAGCCGGGGGCCAGGTGGCCGCGGCTGAGCGGCCGCCCCAGCCACGGCGCCGCCGTCTGCGGGCCGGCCGGCGGGTCCGCGGCCAGCTCGATCCGGGTGACCGTGGGCACCGGCCGGGTGCCGTCGGTCCCGCCGACCAGGTACGCGGTGTGCCCGGTCACTGCCACCCCGGCGTCGGCCACCGGCACCGGCAGCCGCCCGGCTACCGTGACCGCCGCCGAGCCGGGCTGATAGCTGAGCACCTGGCCGCTGACCGCGCTGGCCCGGCCGGGCTGGCTGACCTGACCGCCCGCGATGAACAGCGTTCCGCCCAGGGCCACCGCGGCCGCCCCGGCCACCGGGTGCGGCAGGTGCCCGGCCACGGCGGCCCGGGCCATCCCGTGCCCGGGCACCGTGACCCGCTGGATGTCGCTGACCGGGCCGGTGGCGGCCTGCCCGCCGAAGACCCAGATCTGGTCACCCAGGGCGGCTACCGCCGGGTCCCGGACCGGCACCGGCAGCCGGGCCACGGTGCGGAAGTGACGGCCGTCCGTGCTGGCCAGCACGTCGGCGGCGGGGCCAGTTCCGCCGCCGAGCAGGTAGGCGGTGCCGCCGATGGTCACCGCGGCCAGCCCGGACCGGGCCGCGGGCAGCCGCCCGGCCACGGTGGCCGTGCCCCGCCCGGTGATCTGCTGGACCGTGACCTGCTGCCCGGGCGACTGGCCGCCGCCGAACAGGAAGTCCCGCCCGTTCAGCGTGGCCCCGGCCGCGCCCGGGGTGGCGGCGGTCAGCCGCCCCGCCGGGGTCGTGCTGCCGGTCACCGGGTTGAGCTTCCAAACGGCGGCGGTGGCGGCGGACCGCTGGGTGACCCCGCCGAGCAGCAGCAGATCCGCCCCGTGCGGCAGCACGGCCTCCTGGGACACCCCGGCCGGCAGCTGGTAGGGGGCCGGGACGACCCGCACGTTCTCCGCGTCAGCCGCTGGCCGCTCCACCACCTCGTCCCGGGCTGGCCCATGCGGGTGCCGGGCTGGGGCCGGCCCGGCAGATGGTGAGCACGCCGCCACCAGCAGCGCCCCGCTGACCCCGCCCGCGGTGAGCCAAGCCCGAACACTGACCCGGCGCGACACGGCATCAACCCCTTGTCCCAGACTCTCACTCTGGCCAGTACAGACGCCGGCCGACGCCCAGCTGTTACTCCCCGCAGCCCAGCCTGGCACTCATTGCCGTCCGCACGCGCCCACTTGCGGAATGTCACCACCAGCCCCGCCGGTCACATTGGTTACGGGCGGGTGAGCTGATCAGGCGGTTTCGGTGCTGGCGGCGGATTCCAGGCCGAGCTCGCCGATCGAGGTGTCCCGCATCTTGAACTTCTGCACCTTGCCGGTGACCGTCATCGGGAACTCGTCGGTGACCCGCAGATACCGGGGGACCTTGAAATGGGCGATCTGGCCGGTGCAGAACTCGCGCAGTTCCTGCTCGGTGAGCTGCTGGCCGGGCCGCAGCTTCACCCAGGCACAGATCTCCTCGCCGTACTTGGCGTCCGGCACCCCGATCACCTGGACATCCTCGATGGCCGGGTGGCGGTACAGGAACTCCTCGATCTCCCGCGGGTAGACGTTCTCCCCGCCGCGGATGATCATGTCCTTGATCCGGCCCACGATGTTCAGGTAGCCGGCCTCGTCCATCACGGCCAGGTCCCCGGTGTGCATCCAGCGGGCCTGGTCGATCACGGCGCTGGTCTGCTCCGGGTCGTCCCAGTAGCCGAGCATCACCGAGTAGCCGCGGGTGCACATCTCGCCGGTGGCGCCGCGGGGCACGGCCAGCCCGGTCTCCGGGTCCACGATCTTCACCTCGACGTACGGGTGCACCCGGCCGACGGTGGCGACCCGGCGCTCCATGTCGTCATCGGCCCGGGTCTGCGCGGACACCGGGGACGTCTCGGTCATCCCGTAGCAGATCGTCACCTCGGACATGTGCATCTCACTGACCACGCGCTTCATCACCTCGACCGGGCACGGCGAGCCGGCCATGATGCCGGTGCGCAGCGAGGACAGGTCATAGGAGGCGAAGCCGGGCAGCGCCAGCTCGGCGATGAACATGGTGGGCACCCCGTACAGCGACGTGCACCGCTCGGCCGCCACCGCCTGCAAGGTCGCCGCCGGGTCGAAGCCGGCCGCCGGGATGACGATCGCGGCCCCGTGCGTGGTGCAGGCCAGGTTGCCGAGCACCATGCCGAAGCAGTGGTAGAACGGCACCGGGATGCACACCCGGTCCTGTTCGGTATACCGGCAGCCCTCGCCGATGAAGTAGCCGTTGTTCAGGATGTTGTGGTGGGACAGCGTGGCGCCCTTGGGAAAGCCGGTGGTGCCGCTGGTGTACTGGATGTTGATCGGGTCGTCGAACGACAGCACCGCCTGCCGCTCGGCTAGCTGGTCGCCGCCGCCCGCGATCGGCATCCGGCCGACCACGAACAGCTCGTCCCAGTCGGCCGAGCCCAGGTAGATGACCCGCTCCAGGCCGGGCAGCCCGCCCTGGACCTCCTCGATCATGGCCCGGTAGTTGCTGGTCTTGAACGACTCCGCGCTGACCAGCACCCGGACCCCGGACTGGCGCAGCGCGTAGCCCAGCTCGTGGCTGCGGTAGGCCGGGTTGATGTTGACCAGGATCACGCCCGCCTTGGCCGTGGCGTATTGCAGCAGCACCCATTCGGCGCAGTTCGGCGCCCAGATGCCAACCCGGTCGCCGGCCCTGATCCCGGCCCCGATCAGGCCCCGGGCCAGCGTGTCGGTGTCCGCGTCGAGCTGCGCATACG
The DNA here is from genome assembly GCA_036567525.1 of Streptosporangiaceae bacterium. GTDB lineage: Bacteria > Actinomycetota > Actinomycetes > Streptosporangiales > Streptosporangiaceae > RYN-230. The sequence continues at coordinate 11,058 of DATCUG010000284.1, forward strand.
TCCACCGCCGGCCGGCTGGCACGTCCACCACGGCGTCCCGCTCGCCGAACGCCGCCGCCGTCCGGGTCAGGTTGGCCCCGATCGTCTCGCCGAGCAGAGTCTGTTCGGCAGTTCCGTGGCTGTAGGACAGCTGGGCTGGCTCGGTCATGACACCCTCCGACGTTGGCTGGCTCCATAATTCCTGCTCAGGCCCTCCGCTGTGAATGGCAGGGGCACCGTCTGCTGACTCCGCCGGTCATTGACCGGGCCGGGCCGCCCCGCTGGACTTGGAGCCGACCGATCCGAAAGGGGCCTGGCGTGGCTGATGAGCTGTCTTTGTTCGGGGCGATGCTTGGCCAGCCGGACGGCCAGCTCGGCCGGCTACTGGAAGGCATGTTCACGGCCCAGGTCACCGCGGCACTGACCCGGCTGGGCGTGCCGGATCAGCTGGCTGGCGGCCCGCTGACCGCTGCCGAGCTGGCCCCGCGGGTGGCTGCCCCGGCCGATGGGCTGGCCCGGATGCTGACCGCGGCGGCGGCCTACGGGTTGGTCAGCCAGGACGGCGCGGGCCGGTACTCGCTCACCCCGGTCGGTGCACCGCTCCGCGCGGACGTGGCCGAATCGGCCCAGGACTTCGCGGTTGGCTTCCTCGCCCCGCCGATGTGGGCGAGCATCGGGCGGTTGGCCGAGGTGGTGCGGAATCCGGAACCGGTGAACCCGGCCGCGCCGGGTGGCGTCTACGCGTATTACGCCGAGCATCCTGACGAGTCCGCCTATTTCGTCCGGGCCATGGGCCGGACCACCGAGATCCTGGTGTCCCAGCTGGCCAAGATTGACTTCCGGCCACTGACCGCAGGCCGGATCGTCGATGTGGGGGGCAGCCGGGGGACGCTGCTCGCCTACCTGCTCCGGGTCCTGCCGACGGCCAGCGGCGTGCTGCTGGACCGGGCCGAAGCGCTGGCCGCGGCCCCCGGCTACTTAGCCGGGACCGGGATGGCCGGCCGGGTCGAGCTGGTCACCGGCGACTTCCTGCGCGAGGTCCCCGAGGGTGACGTGCACGTGCTCTGCCAGGTGCTGCACAACTGGGACGACGAGCACGTGCGCACCATCGTCGGCAACTGCCATGCCGCCAGCCACCCCGGCGGCGGCCTGATGGTCATCGAGTGCGTCCTGCCCGACGACCCGGAGCCGTCCCTGGCCCACCTGATGGACCTGATCATGATGCTGGTGGTCGGTGGCCGGGAACGCACCCGGGCCGGGCATGAGGCCATCATCGGGTCAGCCGGTTATCACCTGGTCCGCGACACCCCAGTCATCGACGTGCTGCCCTGGCGGGTTCTCGAATTCGAGCGCCGCTAACGGCCGCGCGGCGCCGCGGCGGGACCAGGCGGGGACTGGCGTTCAGTAGCGGTCGCGGTTTACGTCGCGGCGGAGTTACTGTTCGGATAGAGGGCCGGGCGGCAGACGCGCAGCCCGCGCGCGCCGCTTCTGCCCCGGGAGTAGTCATGGGCGCGTGGATTGTCTGGCTGGTCCTGGCCGCGGTGCTGGGCGTGGCCGAGGTGATGACCACGACCCTGGCCTTCGGGCTGATCGCGGCGGGCGCGGTGGTGGCCGGCATCGCCGGCGCGCTGGGCGCCGCGCTGCCCATCCAGCTGGCCGCGTTCGCCGTGGCGAGCGGCGCCGGGCTCGGCGTGGTCCGGCCGATCGCCGTGCGGCACATCAAGCAGCCACCACCGTTGCGCACCGGGGTGTCCGCCCTGGTCGGCCGGTCCGCCAAGGTCATCGAGGAAGTCTCGGACGACCGTGGGCAGGTCCGCATCGGCGGCGAGCTGTGGTCGGCCCGCTCCTACGACGAGTCCCGGGTCATCCCGGTCGGCTCGACCGTCGACGTCTTCGCCATCGAGGGCGCCACCGCACTTGTCCATCCCCGGGAGTAGCCATGGAACTGGCCGGGCTTATCGCCGCCCTGGTGGCGGTCATCCTCGTTCTCATCGTGGTCGGCAGGACCGTCCGGATCGTGCCGCAGGCGCGGGCCCGGAACGTCGAGCGGTTCGGCCGGTACCGCAAGACGCTGGAACCGGGGATGAACTTCATCGTCCCCATCGTGGACCGGGTCAAGCCACTCATCGACCTGCGGGAGCAGGTGGTGTCGTTCCGCGGCCAGCCGGTCATCACCGAGGACAACCTGGTGGTGAGCATCGACACGGTGCTGTTCTTCCAGGTCACGGATCCACGGGCGGCCGACTACGAGATCGTCAACTACATCCAGGCTATCGAGCAGATCACCGCGACCATGCTGCGCAGCGTGATCGGCAGCATGGACCTGGAGCAGACGCTGACCTCGCGTGACAAGATCAACGCGCGGTTGCGCGGGGTGCTCGACGACGCCTCCGGCAAGTGGGGCATCCGGGTCACCCGGGTGGAGATCAAGGCCATCGACCCGCCGAAGAGCGTGATCGACGCGATGGAGAAGCAGATGCGGGCCGAGCGGGAGAAGCGGGCCGCGGTGCTGACCGCAGAAGGTGTCCGGCAGGCCAAGATCCTCACCGCCGAGGGGGAGAAGCAGAGCGCCATCCTGCGCGCCGAGGGTGAGCGGCAGAGCCAGATCCTCAAGGCCGAGGGCCAGAGCCAGGCCATCGAGACGGTGTTCCGCGCCGTGCACGAAGGTGACGCGGACCCGAAGGTGCTCGCCTACCAGTACCTGCAGACGCTGCCGCAGCTCGCCCAGTCCGAGGGCAACACGTTCTGGGTCATCCCGAGCGAGGTCACCACCGCGCTGAAGACGCTGAGCACCGCGTTCGGTTCGGCGGGCGACGGTGCCGCTGCTGGCCAGGAGGACGGCGCCGCGGCCGAGCCGCCCCCGGCGCTCGGCCAGGCGCCGCCACCCAACGGCTCGGCCGCGGAGCCGCGCTAGGCGGCGGTCACCCGGACGTAGTCCACCATCAGGTCGGCCGGGAACGTGGTGCTGTCCGGCGGGTCGCCCACGGTCCCGCCGACGGCCAGGTTGAGCAGCAGGAACATGCCGCCGTTGTGCGGCTCGCCGGGCCCGTAGACCCAGGCCCGCGGCCCGCCGAAGCCGCGCCGCACGATCAGGTAGCG
>DATCUG010000285.1:0-6716 GCA_036567525.1 Streptosporangiaceae bacterium
CAAGCCCGGCGGGGCGTCCGGGGACGCCCGCCGGGCTTGTGGTTGAGACCGGCTTGGCCTCGATCAGGCGAGGTCGAAGCGGTCCAGGTTCATCACCTTGTCCCACGCGGCCACGAAGTCGCGGACGAACTTCTCCTTGGCGTCGTCGCTCGCGTACACCTCGGCCAGCGCGCGCAGCTCGGAGTTCGCCCCGAACACCAGATCCACCCGGCTGCCGGTCCACCTGACCTGGCCGGTGGCGTCCCGGCCCTCGAACGTGTTCTCGTCCTGGGCCGTCGGCTGCCACGTCGTGCTCATGTCGAGCAGGTTGACGAAGAAGTCGTTGGTCAGCACCCCAGGGGTGGTGGTGAACACGCCGAGCGGCGACTGCTGGTAGTTGGCGCCGAGCACGCGCAGGCCACCGACCAGGACCGTCATCTCGGGCGCGCTCAGCGTCAGCAGGTTGGCCTTGTCGAGCAGCAGGTACTCGGCGGGCAGCCGGTTGGCCTTGCCGAGGTAGTTGCGGAACCCGTCCGCCTTCGGCTCGATGACGGCGAACGACTCCACATCGGTCTGGTCCTGGCTGGCGTCCGTGCGGCCCGGCCGGAACGGGACCTCGACGGCGACGCCGGCGTCCTTGGCCGCCTTCTCCACGGCCGCGGCGCCGGCCAGCACGATCAGGTCAGCCAGCGAGACCTGCTTCCCGCCGGCCGCAGCGGCGTTGAAGGACTGCTGGATCCCCTCCAGGGTGCGCAGCACGGTGACCAGCTGCTCGGGCTGGTTGACCTCCCAGCCGCTCTGCGGCTCGAGCCGGATCCGGGCACCGTTGGCGCCACCGCGCTTGTCGCTGCCCCGGAACGACGACGCCGCCGCCCATGCGGTGGACACGAGCTGGGACACCGGCAGGCCGGACGCGAGGATCTGGCTCTTCAGCGCGGCGGCGTCGGCCGCGTCGATGAGCGGGTGCGTCACCTCCGGCACCGGGTCCTGCCAGATCAGCGTCTCGGCCGGGACCTCAGGCCCGAGGTAGCGCACCTTCGGCCCCATGTCCCGGTGGGTCAGCTTGAACCAGGCCCGGGCGAACGCGTCGGCGAACTCATCCGGGTTGGCCAGGAAGCGCCGGGTGATCTGCTCGTAGACCGGGTCCATGCGGAGCGAGAGGTCGGTGGTCAGCATCGTTGGCTGATGGCTCTTCGACGGGTCATGCGCGTCTGGCACGGTGCCGGCCCCGGCACCGTCCTTCGGCTTCCACTGGTGCGCACCGGCCGGGCTCTTGGTCAGCTCCCACTCGTAGGCGTACAGGGTCTCCAGGAAGCTGTTATCCCACGTGGTCGGGGTGGGGGTCCAGGTCACCTCGATACCGCTCGTGATGGTGTCGCCACCCTTGCCGGTGCCGAAGGTGCTCTTCCAGCCCAGGCCCAGCTGCTCCAGCGGGGCGGCCTCGGGGTCGGGGCCAACGTTCTCCGCCGGGCCCGCGCCGTGCGTCTTGCCGAACGTGTGACCGCCCGCGATGAGGGCCACCGTCTCCTCGTCGTTCATCGCCATCCGGCGGAACGTCTCCCGGATGTCACGGGCCGCGGCGATCGGGTCCGGGTTGCCGTTCGGGCCCTCCGGGTTGACGTAGATCAGGCCCATCTGCACCGCACCGAGCGGCTCTTCGAGCTCCCGGTCGCCGCTGTACCGCTCGTCGTCCAGCCAGGTGGTCTCCGGGCCCCAGTACACGTCGGCGTCCGGCTCCCACACGTCCACCCGGCCACCGCCGAAGCCGAACGTCTTGAAGCCCATCGTCTCCAGGGCCACGTTGCCGGTGAGGACCATCAGGTCGCCCCAGGAGATCTTCCGGCCGTACTTCTTCTTGACCGGCCACAGCAGCCGGCGGGCCTTGTCCAGGCTGACGTTGTCCGGCCAGCTGTTGACCGGCGCGAAGCGCTGCTGACCGGACCCGGCGCCGCCGCGGCCGTCACCGATCCGGTAGGTGCCCGCACTGTGCCAGGCCATCCGGATCATCAGCGGGCCGTAGTTGCCGAAGTCAGCCGGCCACCAGTCCTGCGAGTTCGTCAGCACCTCCGCGATATCCCGCTTCACGGCGGCCAGGTCGAGGCGGTTGAACGCCTCGGCGTAGTTGAAGTCGGCGCCCATCGGGTTGGCTACGTCCGGGTTCTTGGCCAGGATCTTCAGGTTGAGCTTGTTCGGCCACCAGTCGAAGTTGGCGTCTCCCATGGTGGGCTGGGTGAGCCCATGAGCGACCGGACAGCCACCAGGCTGCTCGTTCTGCCCGGCCTCCGGGGTGGCATCTTCGATGACAGTTGGATCATGGTTCTCGGTCATGGGGATTCCCTCCGGAGTTAGCGGCGGATCACGGCTGGTTAAGCAGTGCGCGGGGTGGAACAGTCGGGGCACAGGCCCCAGTAGGTCACCTCGGCTTCATCGATCGAGAAGCCGTGGTCGTCGGACGGAGTCAGGCACGGCGCATGGCCAACCGCGCAGTCGACGTCGGCGACGGAACCGCACGATCGGCACACCATGTGGTGGTGGTTATCCCGGAGGCGCCCCTCGTACCGGGCCGGGCTGCCGGCCGGCTCGATGCGGCGGACGAGTCCCGCCTGGGTAAGGGCGTTCAGGGCGTCATACACGGCCTGCAGCGAGACGTGACCGACCCGGTCGCGCACCCCGGCGGCGATCGCCTCGACGCCGAGATGGTTACCGTCCCGGACGGTCTGCAGCAGGGCGGCCCGGGCGGCGGTCACCCGCAAACCGGCACCGCGCAACTCCTCGGCGATGCTCGGCGGCTGGGCTGCGGTCACGAAGCCAACCTACCGAGGTAAAGGTGAATAACTCAAGACAACGAATGACTCAAGTTTAGACACCTGGAGCGGGCGGTCCGGCCCACAGGGGCGCGGGCGGGAACTGACCTCAAGTAGCGCGGGTGAGGCCGGCTCGGGTATTGGTGGGCAGGTGGATCCGGTACAGGCGCTGCGTGAGATCGCGTTCCAGCTGGAACGGGCTGGGGCACCGACCTACCGGGTGCGGGCCTTCCGCCGGGCCGCGCAGGTGGTCCGCGAGCTGCCCCCGGCCGAGCTGGACCGGCGGGTAAGGGACGGGACGCTGCGCGCGCTGCCCGGCATCGGCGCCACCACGGCCGAGGTGATCACCCAGGCGGCGGCCGGGCAGCAGCCTGGCTACCTGAGCACGCTGCTGGCCGAAGCCCCGGCCGGCGGACCCGCAGCAGGAACAGCCGGGCCAGCGACGTATACCGGCCTGCGGGCCGCGCTGCGCGGCGACTGCCACACCCATTCGGACTGGTCGGATGGGGGCAGCCCGCCTGACGAGATGGCCGATACCGCGCGCCGCCTGGGCCACGAGTGGATCGCGCTGACCGATCACTCGCCCCGGCTGACCGTGGCCAACGGCCTGTCCGCGGACCGGCTGCTGCGCCAGCTCGACCTGGTCGACCGGCTCAACGCGGAGCTGGCCCCGTTCCGCATCCTGACCGGGATCGAGGTGGACATCCTCGAGGATGGCGCACTGGACCAGCGCGACGACCTGCTGGCCCGGCTGGACGTGGTGGTGGCCAGCGTGCACTCCAAGCTGCGCATGCCCGCCGGGCCGATGACCGAGCGGATGGTGACCGCGATCCGCAACCCGCACCTGGACGTGCTCGGGCACTGCACCGGCCGGCTGCTCTACGGCCGGGGCCGGCCGGAATCGGAGTTCGACCCGGACGCGGTGTTCGGCGCGTGCCGTGAGCACGGCGTCGCGGTCGAGATCAACTGCCGCCCGGAACGCCGCGACCCACCCGGGCGGCTGCTCCGGCTGGCCATCGAGGCCGGCTGCGTGTTCGCCATCGACACCGACGCGCACGCCCCCGGGCAGCTCGACTGGCTGGGCAACGGCGTGAGCCGGGCCGAGAAGTTCGGCATCCCGGCCGACCGCGTGGTCAACACCCGCCCGGCGGCGGACCTGCTCGCCTGGACGGCGGACCACGGCGCCCTGGCGCGGCAATGAACCCGGCTGGCCAGCCGGTCCACCCAGACGCCTTGCGGGCGGTCACCGGGGTCTGCCAGGCTCCGGGACATGACAGCTGCGCAAGCGGGAGGTCACGATGAGCGAGCAGTTGCCACGGCCGGGTTACCCCACCCGGCGTGCGCTGCTGAAGGTTGGCTTAGCCGCCGGGGCGGTGCTGGGCACTGGCGGCTGGCGCGGCACGGGCGGGCGGCCCATGCCACCGGCTGAGCCTGCCGGGCAGCAGGCCGGCGCCGCGCTGCGCCAGCCGGGCAGCCGGCCGTATCCGCACCTCGCCGTGGGCACGGACACGATCCCGCAGATCAAGCACATCGTGGTGCTCATGATGGAGAACCACTCCTACGACAACCACCTGGGCATGCTCGGCCGGGCCGGGGCGGACGGGTTCACGCTGGGCCGCAACGGGCTGCCCACCGCGGCCAACCCTTACCCGGACGGCCGCATCCAGCACGCGTTCGAGATGCCGAACACCTGCCAGCAACTGCTCAAGCCCAGCCAGACCTGGGCCAACGCCCACGCCCAGCTGAACGGCGGGAAGCTGGACGGGTTCGTCAGGTCGGGCAGCGGCCCGGTGGCCATGGGCTACTGGAACCGCGCCCACCTGCCGTTCTACTACTCGCTGGCCTCGGTGTTCCCGATCGCGGACCGGTACTTCTGTTCCGTGCTCGGCCAGACCTGGCCGAACCGGCGCTACCTGATGGCGGCCACCTCGCTCGGGCTGGTGGACGACGACCCGCTGCAGATCCTGAACTACCCGGCCAACGGAACCATTTTCGACCGGCTGCACGACGCCGGGGTGACCTGGCGCGACTACTTCTCGGTGGTGACCCCCACGCCGAGCATGGGGCTGTTCCCGGACCTGCTGGTCAAGTACCCGAGTCACCTGGCCCCGGTGAGCGAATTCTTCGAAGCCGCCAAGGCGGGCACGCTGCCCGGCTTCTGCCTGGTCGAGCCGGACTACCTGGTGTCCTCGGAGGAGGAGCCGCAGAACATCGCGTTCGGCGAGCGGTTCGCGGCCAAGGTGATCGACGCGGTGATGACCGGCCCGGGCTGGGACAGCACGCTGCTGATCTGGGCGTTCGACGAGCACGGCGGGTATTACGACCACGTGGTCCCGCCCGCCGCGATCCCGCCGGACGACATCGCGCCCAAGGCCAGCCCGGTCTTCACCGGATTCGCCCAGTACGGCTTCCGGGTGCCGTGCGCGATCATCTCGCCGTGGGCCAAGCCCAACTACGTGTCGCACCGTGTGTTCGACCACACCAGCATCTGTGCGCTGGCCGAGGCCAAGTGGAACCTGCCCGCGATGACCCGGCGGGACGCGAACGCGCACAACATGCTGGACATGCTCGACCTGAGCAAGCCGGCCTTTAAGAAGCCCCCGGCGCTGGCCAAGCCGCTGCTCGACACCGACCCCGGGGCGCTGGCCTGCACGCTGACCGGACCCGGCACGATCCCGCCGCCCGGCTCGGTATCGCCCGCGCCAGGCTGACGCACCGCCCAGGCAGCCGGCTGCGGCAGAATCGCACTGCGGGCACACACCGGCAGCACGGAAGGCGGGCAGATGCGACCAGTCGCGGTGGTCACCGGGGCCAGCAGCGGGATCGGCGCGGCCACCGCGCTCCAGCTGGCCCAGGCCGGCTACCACCTCGTGCTGGCGGCCCGGCGGGCGGACCGGACCGAGGCGCTGGCCCGGCGGATCCGGGACGGCGGCGGCCAGGCCGACCCGGCCCTGCTCGATGTGACCGACAACGCCGCCGTCCAGGCGTTCGCCGGCGACCTGGACCGCTGCGATGTGCTGGTGAACAACGCGGGCGGGGCGTTCGGCGCGGATACCGTCGCGGACAGTGACCCGGCCGACTGGCAGGCCATGTATGACGTGAACGTGCTCGGCACGCTCCAGGTCACCCAGGCGCTGCTGCCCAAGCTGATCGCCAGCGGGTCCGGCACCATCGTGATCATGGGCTCGACGGCCGGGCTCATCTCCTACGAGGGCGGCGGCGGGTACGTCGCGGCCAAGCACGCCGAGCACGCGATCGCCGAGACGCTGCGGCTCGAACTGTACGATCAGCCGGTCCGGATCATCGAGATCGCACCCGGCATGGTGCGGACCGACGAGTTCGCGGTCAACCGGTTCCGCGGCGACACCGCCGCGGCCGCCGCGGTCTACGCGGGCGTGGCCGAGCCGCTGACCGCCGAGGACGTGGCCGACACGATCGTCTGGGCGGTCACCCGGCCGTCCCACGTGAACGTGGACCTGCTGGTGCTCCGGCCGCGCGCGCAGGCCGCCCAGCACAAGGTCTACCGGGAGAACGCCTGACTCAGCCCAGCGGCCAGCTGACGCTGCTCAGGTCGGGCACCACCCAGTCGGCGGCGGTCAGTTCGGCGGCCTGGTGCGAGGTGGCCACGGCCACGCAGTAGCAGCCAGCCGCCTTGGCCGCGGTCACGCCGGCCGGCGCGTCCTCGAACACGATGCAGGCCGCCGGGGCCACGCCAAGCGCGCGGCAGGCGCCCCGGTATCCCTGCGGGTCCGGCTTGCCCGCCGTTACGTCTTCCGCGGTCACCACGACGGTGAACAGTTCGCGCACGCCCAGATCCAGCAACGATTCTTCGGCATAACGCCGGCCCGCCGAAGTCACCAGCCCGAGCGGGATGTCTGCGGCGGCAATCGAGCGGACCAGCCGCACCGCGCCCGGTAGCGGCTCCAGTGGCGG
>DATCUG010000286.1:0-4052 GCA_036567525.1 Streptosporangiaceae bacterium
TCGGACAGCTACGGGCGCAGCACCCGGACATCGTGGCACAGGCCCGGGCGGCCCGGCCCGCGCTCGTGGTGTGGGCGGCCGTGCTGGGCCGGGCCGATGTCATCCGGCTGCTGGCCGGCCTCGGCTTCGACGTCGACGCCAAGGGCCGGACCGACGGGGTGGGCAGCACGGAGTGGGAGACCGCGCTGCACCACGCGGCCGGGACCGGTGACCTCGGCCTGGCCCGGGCGCTGGTCGAGCTGGGCGCCGACCCGGATATCCGGGATACCCGGTTCGGCAGCACGCCACTGGGCTGGGCCCGCCACTTCGGGCAGGAGCAGACCGCACAGTTCCTGGCGCCGCTCACCGCCGCTAGTTGACGAAGCGCCAGCCGCACGAACTGCAGGCTTGCCGGACCGTGTTACGGGCGAAAAAGCCCGGCAAGCCGATAACCGTGTCGGTGCCGACCACGCCCAGCCCGAGCGTCCAGATCCGGCTCAGCGCCCCGTGCTGCAGCTTCACGAAACGAAGCTCATGTCCGGACTGGCGGGACAGCACGGACGACTGGCCGTTGCGCCGGACGAACCTGATCGTGTCCGCGCTGACCTCCAGCCGCGCAGGCCGCCGGAGCAGCGAGAACAGGCCCGCCACCACGACCGCCAGCAGGAGGACGCAAAAGATCCCGGCCAGGGCCCGTCCGGCGGCGGTCTGCGCGCCGGATCGTACCCCAGCCACCTGCCCAGATCTAGAACAAGTTCCAGAACCGGACGTAGCGCGGCCGGTAAATCAGTTGCCCGGGCCAGCCCGGGCCTGCTGTACTCATCGGGACCAGTCCACTGACCAGGAGGGTGACGTGCGCGCAGCGTTCGTGTCCATCCCGCAGGCCATTGCCGCCTATGCAAAGGACATGACGCGTTGTGAGCGCACTGCAGGACACCCTGAACCTGGGCATCCTGGCCCACGTCGACGCCGGTAAGACCAGCCTGACCGAGCGGCTGCTGTTCGCCGCCGGGGTCATCGGCGAGATCGGCAGCGTCGATAAGGGCAGCACCCAGACCGACACGCTGGCGCTGGAACGGCAGCGCGGCATCACGATCAAGTCCGCCGTGGTGTCATTCGGCGTCGGCGACCTGACCGTCAATCTGATCGACACGCCCGGCCACCCGGACTTCATCGCCGAGGTGGAGCGGGTGCTCAGCGTGCTCGACGGCGCGGTGCTGGTCATCTCCGCGGTCGAGGGCGTCCAGGCGCAGACCCGGGTGCTGATGCGCACGCTGCGGCGGCTGGGCATCCCGGTGCTCATCTTTGTGAACAAGATCGACCGCCGCGGCGCGGACGGCCAGCGGGTGCTGCGGGACATCCGGGCCCAGCTGACCCGCGCCATCGTGCCGATGGGAACGGTACGTGGCCTGGGCAGCCGCGCCGCGGCCTTCGCCCCCTCCGGGGCGGCGGACAGCGGCTTCACCGCCGGGCTGGCCGAGACGCTGGCCGACCACGACGACGCGCTGCTGGCCGCGTGGGTCGAGAACGACGCGGCCGTGCCCTACGTACAGTTGCGCACCAGCCTGGTGGCGCAAGCCCGGCAGGGGCTGGTGCACCCGGTGTTCTTCGGCTCGGCCAGCACCGGCGCCGGGGTGGCCGAGCTGACCGACGGCATCCGGGAACTGCTGCCCCGCGCGGCCGGCCCGGCCGGCGGCCCGGTCGCGGGCACCGTCTTCAAGATCGAGCGCGGGCCGGCCGGAGAGAAGATCGCCTACGTGCGGATGTTCTCCGGCACGGTGCGGGTACGGGACCGGCTGCGGTTCGGCCCGGCCGGCACCGGCAAGGTCACCGCGATCCAGGTGTTCGACCGCGGGCCCGCCACCGCGCGGGAGCGGGTCGTGGCGGGCCAGATCGGCACGCTGTCCGGGCTGGGCGGCATCCAGATCGGCGACGCGCTGGGCGCCGGGAACGGCGACGGCGCCGCACCGGCGGAACGCGCGTTCTTCGCCCCGCCGACACTGGAGACCGTGGTCGTGCCCGCCCGGCCGGGCGGTAAGGGCGCGCTGCGCGCCGCGCTCGGCCTGCTCGCCGAGCAGGACCGCTGATCAACGTGCGGCAGGACGACGTCCGCCAGGAGATCCTCGTCTCGCTCTACGGTGAGGTGCAGAAGGAGGTCATCCAGGCCACGCTGGCCGGTGACTTCGGCCTCCAGGTCACGTTCCGCGAGTCGACCACGCTGTGCATCGAGCGGCCGTCCGGCAGCGGCGCGGCCGCCGAGTTCATGAGTGACGAGGACAACCCGTTCCGTGCCACTGCCGGGCTGCGGATCGAGCCGGCCGCGGCCGGCTCCGGGGTGCGGTTCCGGCTGGGCATCGAGCCCGGCGCGCTGCCCCCCGCGTTCCAGAAGGCGGTCGAGGAGACGGTGCGGGACACGCTGCGCGAAGGCCTGTCCGGCTGGCCGGTCACCGACTGCACCGTCACCCTGACCCACTCCGGGTACACGCCGCCGCCCCCGTTCGGCTGGAGCAAGTGGTCCACCTCGGCCGCGGACTTCCGCCACCTGACCCCGCTGGTCCTGATGACCGCGCTGCGCCGGGCCGGCACCCAGGTGTACGAGCCGATCCATCGGCTGCGCCTGGACATCCCGGCCGACACGTACGGGCTGGTGCTGCCGCTGCTGGCCCGGCTCGGCGCGGTCCCGGGGGCGCCGCATCCGCGCGGCTCGTCGTGCCTGGTCGAGGGAGACATCCCGGCCGCCCGGGTGCACGAGCTGGAGCAGCAACTGCCCGGGCTGACCCGCGGCGAGGCGGTGCTGGACTGCGCGTTCGACCGCTACCAGGTGGTGCCGGGCCGGCCTCCGGTGCGGCCGCGCTCCGACCACAACCCGCTGCACCGGAAGGAGTACCTGCTGCACGTGAAGCGACGGGTCACCGGGCAGCGCGGGGGCGACGCCGGGTGATATAACCCGGGGCATGCTGGAGGTTAAGCGGCTGCACCTGGCCAGCCTGCGCGGAGTGGACGGCCGGACCTGGCCGGTGCACGGTTTCGTCGTCACTCACCCCGGCGGCGCGGTGCTGGTGGACACCGGTGTCGGCGGCCCGCAGGAATGGCTGGACGACTGGCGGGTGGTCAACCGCTCGGTGGCGGACGCGCTGGCCGAGCTGGACATGACACCAGGGGACATCGGCCTGGTGATCAACACGCACCTGCACTTCGACCACTGCGGGCAGAACGCGGTCTTCCCGCACGCGCCGTGCTACGTGCAGCGGGCCGAGCTGGCCCGGGCCGAACGCGAGTCGCGCGACCTGTATGACTGGTTCGGCTTCGCGAACGCCCGGTTCGAGCTGCTGGACGGGGACGCCGAGATCGTGCCCGGCCTGTCCGTGCTGGCCACCCCCGGGCACACGGCCGGGCACCAATGCGTGCTGGTGCGCACCGGCGACGGCCCCGGCGAGCTGCTGATCGGCGACGCGGCCTACACCCCGCACCAGTACGCCGGGCCGCCGGACAGCGAGCTGGTGCCCGGGCAGGCCAGCGACCCGGTGAGCTGGCGGCAGTCGCTGGGCCGGATCCACCAGCTCGCCCCGGACCAGGTGCACTTCTGCCACCACACCAAGATCATTCATGCCTAACGCCAGTACCACTCAGCGCCGTCCCGGGCGCGCGGGGGTCGCGAGTGACGTCAGTACCACTCAGCGCCGTCCATTGGCGCGCAGGCATTGCCCAGCAGTACGTGGGTGAGGGTTTGCTGTAGTCGGGTGTGCAGCGATCCCCCATTGACGCGGCGGGAACGCAGCCCGCACGGCGGAAACGGGGTGTGCGGCCGACGCCGGTTGACGCCGTTGCCGCCAGTGTCGCCCCAGGCGCGAGACTGGTGAAGTCGGTGGTGCCGGTGTGACTAGTGAGAACGGACCAAAGGCGATCCTTTTGTTGATGTTGACGTAGGTGCTGCTAGGGCGACACCAAATTCAACATCAACAACGGAGTGATGATCTCCGGGTGCGGGTGCGGGTGCGGGTGCGGGTGCGGGTGCGGGTGCGGGTGCGGGCCGGGGCGGTCAGGGGCGGTTGGCGAAGACGCCGGGTGGTGGG
>DATCUG010000287.1:0-2712 GCA_036567525.1 Streptosporangiaceae bacterium
GCGGGGTGTCCGGACGCGCGGTGAAGCCAGGCGAATGTGTGCCGAAACCGTCGCTGGCACAGCAGTTTGAGCACACATTCGGGGTGTTCCCAAACACTGCGCGCCGGTGACGGCGGGGGGACCGGACACACGCCACCCCCAAGCACCGCGCGCCGGTGATGGCGGGCGGCGGGCTATGGCGTTAGGCGATGGAGGTCTCGTGGGAACAGGGTGACCTCCCGCACGTTGTCCGCGCCGGTCAGCCGGCTGGTCCAGCGCTCGAGGCCGAGCGCGAAGCCGCCGTGCGGCGGCATGCCGTGCGCGAAACAGTCCAGGTAGCCGGCGTAGACGGCCGGGTCCTCGCCGCAGGCCTGGATGGCGGCCAGGTAGTCCGGGTAACGGTGCAGCCGCTGCCCGCCGGTGACCAGTTCCACGCCGCGGAACAGCAGGTCGAAGCTGTTTGACCAGCGCTCGTCGCCGGGCTGCGGGTGGGTGTAGAACGGGCGCTTGCGCATCGGGTAGCCCTCGACGGCCAGGAAGTCGCTGCCGTGCTCGCGGGCCGCCCACTGGCCGAGCGCCTGCTCGTGCGCGGGGGCCAGGTCCGGCTCGTCCGGCGGCGCGCCGACCAGGTCCAGCGCGTCGCGGAAGTGGATGACCGGGAACTCGGCGGGCACGTCCGGGACGGTGATGCCGAGCCGCTCGGCGGCCGGGGCGGCTTGCTCCCGGATGGCCGCGGTCATCCCGGCCAGCGCGTGCCGCAGCACGGCCAGCACGTCGCGATGGTCGCGGATGAAGCCGAGCTCGGCGTCGAGGGACACGTATTCGGCCAGGTGCCGGGCGGTGTCGTGCGGTTCGGCCCGGAATACCGGGCCGGTCTCGTAGACCCGCTCGAACACGCCGACGATGGTCTGCTTGTAGAACTGCGGTGACTGGGCCAGGTAGGCGCGGCCGCCGAAGTAGTCCACACCGAACACGTTGGCGCCGGACTCGGTGGCCGAGGACACCAGCTTGGGGGTCTGGATCTCGGTGAAGCCCAGGCCGTCCAGGGCGGTCCGGAAGCCGCGCAGCGACGCGGCGGTGATCTGCCAGGCCGCGCGCCGGGCCGGGTGCCGCCAGCTCACCGCGGCGTGGTCGAGCAGGGTGGGCAGTGCCGCGTCCAGCGCAGGCCGCCACAGCTCGACCGGCGGGGTCTGGGCAGGGCTGCTCAGCGGGGTGATCCGTGGCCCGGTCAGCTCGATCCCGCCCGGCGCGGCCGGGTTTGGTGTGGCCAGGCCGGTCACCGCGACCACGGTTTCCTCGCCGCAGTCCCGCGCCGTGGCCAGCGCTTCCCGGTCCTCCGGCCGGATGACCACCTGGGCGAGACCAGACCGGTCGCGCAGGATCAGGAACGTGACCGCGGCCAGGAACCTTCTGCGGTGGATCCAGCCTTCGATGCGCACCGGGCGGCCGGGCGGGGCCTGGGGCAGGTCGGCCGCCAGAGTGCGGGCCGGCGCGGTCGCTGCTTTCATCGTCGTCACCTCCAGTCCATGCACGTGGCCCTGGAGGTGTGGGCGGGGGCTAGGTCGCGGTGCCACCACACCTTCGCCGGCGCGGGAGCGCACCGGCCTCATCGGCCGTTACGCGGCCAGCGACCCGGGCTAGGAAGGTGTCTTCACCGGGGGCGCGCTGTCCGCCTTCGCAGCTTCCGGCGGCTCTCTGAGCAGCTCGGCTCCCGGTTACTTGGTCTCCCATGGCGGCCCGGATGGCACCCAGGATAGCGCCGGCCGGTGACCGGGCCGCGCCCCAGCGAGCGCCTGCTGGGCCAGGCTGAGCGCGTACCGCGGCCAGTAGTCGCCGGCCGGCGGGCCGCCATTGCACGTCCCGTCGCTCACCCCCGGATCCTTGATCCACAGGTAGGCGGCGATGCCGGCCGGGCCCGGGTCGAGCGTGGGGCGGCGGCCCAGCGCCCGCCCGGGCGGGTTGCACCACTGCGGGGCGTCGGGCCCGGTGTACGGGCCGCGGCCGTTGCGGCTGGTGTCGACCACCGCGCTGACCCGGCCGCCGAGCGCGTGTTCCAGCCGCTGCGCCCAGGTCACCACGGCCGCCGTCCACTGGAAGTTGGCCACGTTGGCGGAGAACCCGGTGCCGTCGCGGATGCCCGCCTGCTCCAGCGGGCGGACCAGGCCGGCCGGGTCCGGCACCATGCCGGGGTTGCCCGCGTCCAGGTAGACCTGAGCCCGGGGCAGGGCGCTCAGCCGGCGCATGGCGTACCGGAGCAGCTGGTAGCGCTCGGCCTGCTCGGCCGGGTCGAGGCAGCCGGCCAGCAGGTCCGGCACCGCGTCGGGTTCCACCACCACGATGACGTGGCTGCCCCCGATGGCCGCGGCCAGCTCCCTGATCCAGGTCTGGTAGCCCGCCGCGGTCGGCCCCCAGGCCGCGGAGAAGTGCCCGCACGCGTCGCGGTCGGGCAGGTTGTAGGCGACGATGACCGGGATCGCGCCGGCCCGGGCGGCATTGTGGGTCACCCGGCGGACGGCCTGGATGTCGCCGGGCTGCCCGGCGGCCCAGAACGCGGCGGGGGTCTCGGCGACCGTGGTGAGCTCGGCCGCCTCGGCCCGGTGCCCGCTGGCCCGGAGCTGGGCCGCGGCGGCGAACAGCGGGTTGCCGGGAGTGGCGTACAGCCGCCCGGCCGGGCCCGCGCCGCAGCCCACGGCGCACAGGACCGTGGCCGCGGCCAGCGCCGCCGCCAGCCCG
>DATCUG010000288.1:0-3135 GCA_036567525.1 Streptosporangiaceae bacterium
CCACGCTACTTCGGCTTCGTGACCGGCGGGGCGCTGCCCGCCGCGCAGGCCGCCGCCTGGCTGACCGCCGCCTGGGACCAGAACGCCGCCCTCACCGTCATGTCGCCGGCCGCCGCGCGGCTGGACGCGGTGGCGCTGCGCTGGGTGACCGGGCTGCTCGGCCTGCCCCCGGGCACGGCCGGCGGCTTCGTCACCGGCGCGACCATGGCCAACGCGACCTGCCTGGCCGCGGCCCGGGACGCGGTGCTCACCCGGCACGGCTGGGACGCGGCCGGCCAGGGCCTGGCCGGCGCGCCCCCGGTCACGGTACTGGTCGGCGAGCAGGTGCACGCCACCGTGCGCAAGGCCCTCGGCCTGATCGGCCTCGGGCGGGACCGCGCGATGGTGCTTCCCGCCGATGCCCAGGGCCGCATCGTCCCCCGCGCCCTTCCTAGGCTGAACGCCAGCCCGGCGCTGGTCTGCCTGCAGGCGGGCAACGTGAACACCGGGGCCAGTGACCCCTTCGGGGAGCTGATCCCGTGGGCGCACGACCAGGGCGCGTGGGTGCACGTGGATGGCGCGTTCGGATTGTGGTCGGCAGCCGCCCCGGGCGTCGCGGGCCAGGTGGCTGGTGCCGCCGCGGCCGACTCCTGGGCCACCGACGCGCACAAGTGGCTGAACACCACGTACGACTGTGGCATCGCCCTGGTCCGCGACCCGGCCGCGCTGCAAGCGGCCATGCAGGCCACCGCGGCCTACCTGCCCGCCGCCGGGCAGCGGGAGGCGATGAACCTGACCCCGCAGTCCTCGCAGCGGGCCCGGGGCGCCGAGGTGTGGGCGGTGCTGGCCGCGCTGGGCCGCGATGGGGTGGCCGGGCTGGTGGACCGGACCTGCCGGCTGGCCCGCCGGTTCGCGGCCGGCCTGCGTGAGGCGGGTTACCCGGTGCTCAACGACGTGGTGCTGAACCAGGTCCTGGCTGACTTCGGCGGCCCGGACCGGACCGCGGCCGTGGTGGCCGCGGTGCAGCAGGACGGGACGTGCTGGTGCGGGCCGACGGTGTGGCAGGGCCGCCCGGCCATGCGGATCAGCGTCAGCGCCTGGAACACCACCGAAGCCGACATCGACCGCAGCCTGGCTGCCGTGCTCGCCTGCGCCGCCCGGGCGAGCTGATCCAGCCGCACAATCCCACCGGCACCCGCGGTCACCGCCGGGGCCCTACGCTACATATGTAGACTTGGCGCCCATATCTACATATGTAGGCTTGGCGCCCGCCCGCGGACTGGGCAGGCCGCGCCCCGGTCACGGCCTGCCCAGATCCCGGTGCTGCTCCCCTCAGTCGGCGCGGGTGACGGCGGGCCGGGCCGGAGCCGGCCGGGCGGGCCGCCCTCGGCCGGCCCCGGTGGGCCGGGACGGCCACCAGGCGCGGTCGCCCAGGGTGAGCAGCGCGGCCGGCACCAGCACGGTGCGGACCAGCAGCGTGTCCAGCAGCACGCCCACCGCCACCGCGATGCCGACCTGCGCCACCGGCACCGAGGGGAGCTGGGTCAGCGCGGCGAACGTGCCGGCCATCACCACGCCGGCCGCGGTGATCACGCCGCCGGTGACGGCCAGCCCGTGCCGCGTGCCCGGCCGGGTGCCCAGCGCGGCGGCTTCTTCCCGGATCCGGGCGCTGAGGAAGATGTTGTAGTCCACCCCGAGCGCGACCAGGAAGATGAAGATGTACAGCGGCAACTGGGCCTCCACGTCGGGGTAGCCGAACCCGTACCGCCAGATCACGGCGGCCAGCCCGAACGCGGCCGCGAAGCTGAGCGCGGTCGTGGCCACCAGCACCAGCGGCGCGACGATGGCCCGCAGCAGCACCGCGATGATCACGAAGATCACCACGAACACCAGCGGGAACAGCAGCCAGGTGTCGTGCTGGGCGGCCCGGGTGATGTCGTACTGGATGGCCGGCCCGCCGCCGACGAGCGATCCCGGCGCGGCCTGGTCCAGGTGGCTGCGCAATTCCTGGATCGCGGCCGGTCCGGCGGACCCGTACGGCGGCACCGACAGCGTGACCGAGTAACTGGCATAACCGCCGACTGGCGTGCTGGGGGTCACGGTGGCGACGCCGTGGCTGGCCCGGGCGGCCGCGGCGGCGGTGGCCGCGTCCGCAGGCCGGGCCAGCAGCACCACCGGGTCGTTGCTGCCCGCCCCGTAGTGCTGGGCCAGCCGGTGCGCGCCGGTCACGCTGCTGGGCTGGCCCTTGATCGTGGCCAGTGGGTCGTTGCTGACGTGGACCGCGGCCAGCGTGGCGCACACGCCGCCGAGCAGCAGCACCGCCACCAGGCTAACCCAGCCCGGGTGCCGGGCCACCCGGGCGCCGATGCCCGACCACAGCCGGGACTCCTCCTGCCCGGCCTGGCCGGCCCGCGGGATCCGGGGCCAGAACGCGACCCGGCCGGACACCAGCAGCAGCGCGGGCAGGAACGTGACCTGGGCCGCCAGCGCGGTGGCGATGCCGACCGCGCCGACCGGGCCGAGGCCGTGCAGCGATGCCGACTGGGCGGCCAGCAGGCAGATCATCGCGCAGATCACGGTGGCCGCGGAGGCGGCCAGGGTGGGCACGGTACGGCGCAGCGCGGCCGCCATCGCGTCCTCGGTGGCCGCGTGCTGCCGCAGTTCTTCCCGGTAGCGGTGGGTGAGCAGCAGCGCGTAGTCGCTGGCCGCGCCGAGCACCAGCACGGTCAGGATGGCCGCGGACAGTGAGCTGACCGTGAGCCCGGCGCTGGCCAGCCCGTGCGTGGCCGCCTTGGCCACCACGATGGCCCCGATCGCGCCGAACAGCGGCAGCAGCCAGAGCAGCGGGCTGCGGTACACCAGCAGCAGGATGATCACCACGATGATGAGCGCGGCCAGCAGCAGCTTGGTCTGGGTCTTGCTGGTGATGCCGCCGGACGCGTTCAGCGCGGCCGACCCGGTCATGCTGGTGTGCAGGCCGGGCCCGGCCCGGCTGGCCGCCCCGCCGGCCGCCCGCTGGATGGCGTGCACCGCGTTGCTGTCAATGGTGGTCACGTCGCTGGCTGGGGCGGTGACGTCCATGCTGAACGCGGCCGCCTGGCCGTCGGCCGACCGGCGCGGCAGGCCCGGCGCGGCCAGCCCGCGGACGTGGCCGGC
>DATCUG010000289.1:0-2248 GCA_036567525.1 Streptosporangiaceae bacterium
TCAGCCAGCGGATGGCGCGGGCCAGCACGGCCAGGACCCGGGCCGAACTCGACCGGCTGGTAACGGACCTGCCGGTCGAGGCGTCCCCGGCGTCGACCACGGTCGCCGTCCGGAGCGCGCCGTCGTATCACATCCGGCCGATTGGTGGGCTGCGGGTGACCGGGCCGTGGCGGATGGACCGGCACGTTGTCGTGCTCAGCCTGGTCGGCGGCGCCCGGCTCGACCTCAGCCAGGCGGAACTGGCCGCCAAGGAAGTCATGCTGACCAAGGTGTCGCTGGTCGGCGGGGCCCGGCTGCGGGTGCCGCCCGGGGTCCGGGTCGAGGTGTCCGGGTTCAGCCTGATCGGCGGCACCCGGGTCGAAGCCGGGCCGCAACCAGGCCCGGGCGCACCCACCGTCTACGTCCGTGCGTTCTCCCTAGTCGGTGGCGTTCGCGTCCGGCGCAGCCGTGACGCCTAGCGGCCGCTGCGGCACCACCGCCGCGGTGGCCGACGGCAGCTCCAGGATCAGCCGGCCGTCCCGCAGGGACAGCCGGGGTGTCTGGCCCGGGGGCGCGTGCCCACCGAATTGGCGTGGCGCCATGTTGTAATAGCCACCGCTGGCGTAGCTGATCCGGATCTCGGCCAGCCCGGGCTGGCGTTCGGAAAGAATGGTGCCCATCGGGACGCCCAGCCCGGTGCGGCGGAGCGGAGTGTGCGCGTTGCCCGCCACCACCAGGGTGCCCGGCTCGGTGCTGGCCAGCACCTGGGCGGCCATGGCCGCGTCCCGATCGGACCAGCTCGCGCCGGCCGGGATGGTCACGTCGAACAGGCTGAGCCGCAGCGGCCCGGCCGCCGCGCGGTCGCGCAGCATGGCCAGATGGCCCGCGGTGATCCGCCCATCGCCGGGCCAGAGCAGCCAGTGATCCTCCAGCGGGCCGCCGGCCAGGAACGCGCTGACGGTCGGGGTCAGCTCCGCGGGCCATTCCAGGGCCAGCCCGGACAGCCCGAATTCGGCCAGCAGCGCCCGGATGAGCAGCGGGTTCTCCGCTACGCCATGGATCTCACCGAGCAGCAGCAGCCCGGACTCGTCCAGCGACCGCTGCGCGGCGGCCCGGGCCGCGGGCTCGACGGTCAGGGGCAGGCCGGTGAGCGGGAACTCCGCCACCGCCCGCCGCAACTCGTCCAGCGACGCGACACTCGGCATACATCCAGCATGGCCCGGGCGGGCAACACCATGGCCCGGCCGCCGGCGCGATGGTCAAGACTGGCTGTCCGCGCCGCCTTCAACCGCATCAGTGAAACATTGGTGCACACCCGACCGCATGGATGATTCATCCATGCGGTGGCTAAGGCCCACTGATGGCTATGAATGAAAGACCCGTGTGGTTGAGCGGCGGCATGGCGGCCCGGACGGCGGTCATGATGTCTGTTTCATGCAAGACCGGGCCGGCCGGGGTCTGGTTGGCTGGCGGTCTCAGCGTGAATCAACCGGAAGGACGACCGTGTTCCTCGGACTGCGCACCGTGGTGTATCCCGCTCCTGACCTGGCCGCCAGCAAGGCCTGGTGGACGGAGGCGCTCGGCATCGAGCCGTATTTCGACGAGCCGTTCTACGTCGGGTTCAACCCGGGCGGCTACGAGCTTGGCCTCAACCCGGCCGGTGACCCGGCGGACGGCCCGAACACCTACTGGGGGGTGCGCGACATCGCGGCGGCCGCGGAGCGCCTGACCGCGCTGGGCGCGGTCCCGGTGGCCGCCGTCGAGGAGGTCGGCGACGGCATCAAGCTGGGCACGTTCCGCAGCCCGGGCGGTGACGTGTTCGGGCTGATCGAGAACCCAGCGTTCAAGCTGCAGCCCGCCGCCATTCCGGAAAGCGACGGCCCCGGCCGCTGAAGCGGCGCCTCGAACGGGCAGGCTCAGCCGCGATTCTGCTGGCCGGACCGGGCCGCTTCGTCGACGAGCTGCTTAGCCCGCTGAAAGGTCACGCCAAGAGCCTGGCCAATGTCGCGCAACGATAGCCCGAGGGCACGCAGCCGATGCGCCGCGTCCCGGGCCAGCCGGGCCGCTTCAGCCTGGCTCTGCCTGGCCTGCTCGCGGAACATCTGCGACTGATCGAGTTCGAGTTGCACGTCCTCCGGCAGGATGATCTTCATGTCCACAGCGAAGGAGTTCTGCGGGACGTTGGTCATGATGGCAATGAGATCCCGGACCATGGCTTCGGCCTCACTCAGACTCCGCGCCTGGGTAGACCGGTCGATGTCGGGAACAC